>NZ_JABWRO010000011.1:0-63005 GCF_014268985.1 Pseudomonas sp. RW10S2
GGCCCTGCCGATCACACCCTGAAGGCCCGCACCGCGGTATTCAGCTCACCCCCCAGTTGCAGCAACTGCTCACCCTGCTCGCGCCCTTCGCCGATGCGTTGCAGGTTGTCCTCACCGAGCGCATGAATCCGCTCGCTGTGGTCGCGGATCTCGCTCACAGCACCGCTCTGCTGTGCGGTGACGTCGGCAATCCTCACCGCTGTATCGGAGATGGTGCGAATCGCGCTGACAATCTCATCCAGCGCACCGTCCGCCGCCTGGGCCTGGCTGGCGGTGGCCTCGGCGTGTTCGAGCTGGGTGCGCATGCCATTCACCGATTCGCGCGCCGCCTGCTGCAGGCGGTCGATCAGCGCCTGGATCTCGCCGGTGGCGCCGGTGGTGCGCTGGGCCAGCGAGCGCACTTCGTCGGCCACCACGGCAAAGCCGCGGCCCATTTCGCCAGCACGGGCCGCCTCGATCGCTGCGTTGAGGGCCAGCAGGTTGGTCTGCTCGGCGATCGAGCGGATCACCGTCAGCACGCCACCGATGGTCGCCGACTCCTCGGCCAGTTGTTCGATCAACTGCGCATTGCCCTGCACTTCATCGACCAACGCTCGCAGGCCGGAGAGGCTGTGGCCGATCACCGTCTGGCCGTGCTCCACGGCGCGCCCGGCGTCGCGGCTGGCATCTGCGGCCGAACTGGCATCGCCGGCCACTTGCTGGATGGTCGCCTCGAGCTCGCCCAGGGCATCGCGGATCTGTGCAGTATCGCCCGCCTGGCGCTCGGCACCGTCATGCAGCGCGCTGCTCATGCCGGCCAGGGCATGGCTGCTGCCTGCGACCTGCTCGGCGTTGTGGCGGATCGTGCCGACCAGGGTCACCAGGTACTGGCGCAGCCGGTTGAGCGACTCCTGGATGTCGTGCAGTTCAAGGTTGGTCTTGCCAAGGGCGACGGGCTGGGCGAAATCGCCCTCGGCCCAACGCGACAAGGCTGGCGCAAGGCTGGTAAGGGTGCGCGTCAGGCGGCGCTGCAAGGTGTCGATGAGTAGGGCGATCAGCAGAATCAGGCCGATCATCAGGCCCTGGATGACCCGGACCTCGCCAGCGATCTTCGCGTGCTGACCGCGCACTTCAGGTTCCAGTCCGGCGATGGCCTTTTGCACAGCTTCGAGGCGCTCGCTGGTGCTGGCGGCCAATGCGGCGCGGCGTTCGATCTGTTCACGGGTGCGCTGCAGTTCGGCCGGATAGCGCCCGAGCAAGCTTTGCAGTTCACGCTTGAGGCCGACGGCAACGTCCTCCTTCTGCTCGCTGCCCTGGCTTTGCAGGCCCATCATCGCGGCGAAGTCGTCGGCGTTGGATTCGGCCGCGCGGGTCACCCCCAGCAACGGCAGGCTGTCGATGATCTGCGCCTGGGCGCGGATCTGTTGCAGTTCGCGCTCCACTTCGTCCGCCAGTTCCGCGCGACCGCTGCTGACCAGCTTGTCGCGGGCCAGTGCCAGGCGGCCCAGGTGCAGCGAGGCGTCCATCAGTGGGGCCAGGTAGCGACCCGCCTCGGCGTTGCCACTGTCGCGGGCATAGCCGGCCAGTTGCTCCAGGTTGGCGCCCAGTTCGCGCTCGGCCTGCAGCAGCAATGCCTGCGGGTCTCCGGCCAGCTTGCCGGCGGCCAGCAGTTCGTTGGCGGTAAAGCCCTGCAGGCTGTCCAGGCTCGGGCGCAGCTTGGCGGCCAATGCGTCTGGCCATTCTCCGAGGGCGCTGTGCAACTGCTTGTTAGCCTCCATGGCCGAGGCATGGCGCAGGGCGTCGCCGCTGGCCAGGTAGGCCTGGATATTGCCGGCGGCCTCGTTCTGGAACTGCTGGGACAGCCCCAGGTAGCGCTCCATCATCTGATAGGGACGCTCCAGCGCACGCTGCGACCACCACAGGGTTGCACCCAGGGCAAAGCACACGGTCACCAGCAAGAGGGTGTTGAAATTGGTCAGCCACTTCAGGCGCATAGCCGCGAACTTCCTGCGGGAATGGAGAGGTAGGTGCCTGAAGTTATTGCGATTTTGTGACCGGGTGATGACGACGACGGGGTGGCGCCATAAAAAAGTGGCAGAGTGCCAGTCTAGGGCTCGACCCTCACCACACAGTTGCGCCCCGCGTGCTTGGCCCGGTACAGCGCCTCGTCCGCCGCGCTGGCCATGGTTAGCGCATCCAGCGCGTCATCGAGTTGCACCACCCCGGCGCTGAAGGTGCACTGCAGGTCGTGCGGCTGGGCGGGATAGTGGATTTCGGCAAAGCGCCGGCGGATCTCGTCGAGCACCTTGTGCGCAGCTTCCAGGCCGGTGTTGGGCATGACGATGGCGAATTCCTCGCCGCCATAGCGGCCGATGAAATCGGTCTTGCGCAGGCGCTGCTTGAGGAACAACGCCAGGCTCTTGATCACCCGGTCGCCCATGGGATGGCCATGGCGGTCGTTGATCTTCTTGAAGTGGTCGATGTCCAGCATGGCGAAGCTCAGTGGTTGTTCCTCGCGGCGGGCGCGGAAACTGCAGTCTTCGAGCAGTTGCAGGATGTGGGTGTGGTTGTACAGCCCGGTCAGGCTGTCGCGCACCATGCGCGCCTTGAGATGACGGGCGCGGGCGGCGCGGTTGCGCACGGTGGTGACCAGGTGACGGGCGCGGATCGGCTTGGTGAGGAAGTCGTCGCCACCTTCGCTCATGGCATCGAGCTGCTTGTCCAGGTCGTCCTCGGCCGACAGGTAGATGATCGGTACGCTGACATAACGGTCGTTGTGGCGGATTACCTTGGCCAGTTCGGTGCCGGTGCAGTCGGGCATGTACATGTCGAGGATGATCAGGTCGGGCTGGAAGTCAGCGAGCTCGGCCATGGTGCGGATCGGCTCGGTGAGCGTGCGGGTGATGATGCCGGCGCCGTTGAGCAGGCGCTCGGTGTGCATGGCCTGGGCGCGCGAGTCATCGATGATCAGCACCCGGAACGGGTCGTATTGGGTGGCGCTGGTCAGCAGTTCGACCTTCTCCAGCAGGCTGGATGCCTCCAGGGTGCCGGTGAGGAACTCCTGGCCTCCGGCGCGCACGGCGGCGAGGCGGGTCGGGGTGTCGGTCTCGTGGAGGCTGAAGAACAGCAGCGGGATGTGCAGCTCCAGCCCTTGCTGGGCGTCGGCGGCCAGTTTGAGGCCCTGGCCGGGGCCACTGAAGTCGACATCCATGACGATGGCCGACGGCAGGCGTTCGCTCATCGAGGCACGGAAGGCTTCGGCGTTGCCCAGTGCCTGCACGCCCAACCCGAAGAACTCCAGCTGTTGCGCCAGGCGTTCGGCGCGGTCATGGTCCTGCAGCAGGATGTACACCGGCTTGCGCAAGGGTGGCAGAGGCACATGATCGAGCTGGTCGCCCTTGCGCAGGCCGGTGCGCGACAGGCGTTGCATCAGGCGATTGAGCTCGCCGATCAGCTCGGAGTTGAGCCGCGTGCTGTTCGCTTCGATGGTCCTCAGCGTCTGTCCGATGGCAATCGACAGGCTGCCGTGCTCGGGCTGCTCGAAACGGTCGGCGTAGCGTTGCAGGCGCAGATTGGCATCGCCCAGTTCGCTCAGCCCTGCGCTCGACCACTCGCCACGCTGCAGGCGCTGCCAGATTTCGAGAATCTGTCGGGCCTGGTGAATGACCCGCTGGGCGAAATGCTGCTTCAAGCGCTCGTGGCTGGGCTCGGCTGGCTGGGTCATGTCCTGACTGCTTGTTGGAGGTTGGTGTGCAGGTTCAATGATGGCTCTATGCTAGCAGGTCTTTTCCTGCTCGCGAGTGCTGTGGGTCAACAAAGCGTTCCGGCCCGATTATTCAGTTCCCGACCCATTGGTCGCTTATGCGTATGGCGGCGTCTGCTTTATAGTGCTGGGACGCGGGCTTGTCGTGGCACCCTGGCCGAGGCCTGTGGTCCAAGCCCCTGAACCGTCATGATTGATTAAGGACAACGCCATGCTGGACTGGAAAAACCGTGAGGCCAAGGCCGAGCGCCCCGAGCGCGTCGATGGCCGTGGCGCTGCCACCCGTAGCTACCTCGGCGGCCTCTGGAGCCGCGCCCTGGGCACCCTGATCGGCCTGTACCTGCTGGTGTGCATCGGCCTTGGCTGGTACTGGAGCGAAGAGCCTGATCTGTTCCCGGTGCAACAGAATGCCCAGGCTGCGGCCGAGCGTAACGGCCAGCAGATGGTGGTTGGCTATACCACCATCGAAACCCTCAAGACAGTGGCCGGCACCCTGCTCGACAAGCCGGGTGGGTATATCTCCAACGACCGCTTCCCGCCGGGGCTGTGGATGGACAACATGCCGAGCTGGGAATATGGCGTGTTGGTCCAGGTGCGCGACCTGTCGCGTGCGCTGCGCAAGGACTTCGCTCGCTCGCAGTCGCAATCGACCGAAGACGCCGACCTGGCCAAGGCCGAGCCGCGCTTCAACTTCGACAACAAGAGCTGGATCCTCCCTTCCAGCGAGTCGGAGTTCGAGGAGGGCATCAAGTCGCTCAACCGCTACCAGGTGCGCCTGGCCGCTGGCGACCAGGGCGCGATCTTCTATACCCGCGCCGACAACCTGAACAACTGGCTGGGCGACGTTGCCACGCGTCTGGGATCGTTGTCCCAACGCCTGTCGGCCAGCGTCGGCCGGGTCAAGCTCAACAGCAACCTGAAGACCGAAACCGTCCAGGCCGGCCAGGCACCGCAGGTCGACGAGGAGATCGTCGAGACGCCATGGCTGCAGATCGACAACGTCTTCTACGAAGCCCGCGGCCAGGCCTGGGCGCTGTCGCATCTGCTGCGCGCCATCGAGGTCGACTTCGCCGACGTACTGGCCAAGAAGAACGCCACCGTCAGCGTGCGTCAGATCATTCGTGAGCTGGAAGCTTCGCAGGAGCCGCTGTGGAGCCCGATGGTACTCAACGGCAGTGGCTTCGGCATGTGGGCCAACCACTCGCTGGTGATGGCCAACTACATCTCCCGGGCCAACGCCGCAGTCATCGACCTGCGTCAGTTGCTCTCGCAAGGATGACCATCAATCCCGCCGAGGTCGCGCACCGCGCGGCCTCCGATGCCGAGCTGGTGGCCTGGGTGGACGAACACGACCAGCCGCTTGGCGCCCTGGCGCGGGCCGAGTTGCGCGAGCGAGGGTTGATCGGGCGCTGTACCTTCATCCTGCTGTTCAACAGCCAGGGCGAGCTGTGCGTGCACCGGCGCACCTTGAGCAAGGCGCTGTATCCCGGGTATTGGGATGTGGCGGCCGGTGGCATGGTCGGGGTGCACGAGGAGTACGCCGAGTCTGCGGCCCGCGAGCTGGAAGAGGAACTGGGCATCGCTGGCGTCGCGTTGCGTTTTCACGAGAAGTTCTACTTCGATCAGTTGGGCAACCGCTTGTGGTGCGCGGTGTTCTCGGCGGTGTCCGACGCGCCGCTGCGGCTGCAGCCTGAAGAGGTGATCGAGGCGCGCTTCGTCACTGTGGAGCAGGCAGAGGCCGAGAGCCGGGAGAAGGACTTCTGTCCGGACTCGCTGGAGGCGTTGCGCCGGTACAAGGCGAGCCTGTAGCCGTCAGCGCTCCCCCACGTCGCAAAACATTCGCAAAATGCCGCAATCCAGTACTTAGCAAGCCAGGAATTTATCGTTACACTGCGCGCCCTTTTCGGGCTGTCGCAACACCTGCGACAGTAGCGCCGCCCCTGCCAGAGTGGGGCTTCGCGGTCGGTCCAGTCCCCCTGTGGTCCGACCAGTTTTTGTCCTCAGCAAGAGGAACAAAAGTGGCCAAGAAAGCTTCTTCCTTCTCCGCCCTCGGCGGTCTCGTGTTTTCCACCGACGCTGGTCGGCACTGCCCCGACTGCAGCCAGCCGGTGGACGCGTGTGTCTGCAAGCAGCAACTGATCCCCGAAGGCGATGGCATTGCCCGGGTACGCCGTGAAAGCAAGGGGCGTGGCGGCAAGACCGTCACCACCATCACTGGCGTACCGCTGCCGCTCGAGCAGCTCAAGGACCTCGCCAGCACGCTCAAACGGCGATGCGGCACCGGTGGTGCCTTGAAAGACGGTGTCATCGAGATCCAGGGTGATCACGTCGAACTGCTGCTCGCCGAGCTGATCAAGCAGGGTTTCAAGGCGAAGAAGTCCGGCGGTTGAGTGTTGCCCGCAGGCATTTTTGCCGAGCGCTTTCTAAACTCGTTTCCGTTGCCGGGGTCTACCCGGGGACGGACGAATCGTCATTTTCAGCTTCTACACTGCGCCCGCACCCACCGCGGGGCAGTGTCTTGACTTATCTATAGGGGACTTGAATGTCCGTACGACGCACACGCAAAGACGATGGCAGCCAATGGACCGTGGCCGACAGCCGCAGTGTTTATGGTATCCGCCATTGGGGCGCTGGTTATTTCGCCATCAATGAAGCCGGGCGTGTCGAAGTGCGCCCCAACGGCCCCGACAGCGCGCCGATCGACCTCTTCGAGCAGGTCGACGAGCTGCGCCAGAGTGGCCTGTCGCTGCCACTGCTGGTCCGTTTCCCGGACATCCTGCAGGACCGCGTACGCCAACTGACCGGTGCCTTCGACGCCAACATCGCGCGCCTGGAGTACCAGAGCCAGTACACGGCCCTTTATCCGATCAAGGTCAACCAGCAGGAAGCGGTGGTCGAGAACATCATCGCCACGCAAAACGTCTCCATCGGCCTCGAAGCCGGCTCCAAGCCCGAGCTGCTGGCCGTGCTGGCGCTGGCGCCCAAGGGCGGTACCATCGTCTGCAACGGCTACAAGGACCGTGAGTTCATCCGCTTGGCACTGATGGGCCAGAAGCTGGGCCACAACGTATTCATCGTCATCGAGAAGGAATCCGAGGTCGCCCTGGTGATCGAGGAGGCCGCCGAGCTCAAGGTCAAGCCACAGGTCGGCCTGCGCGTGCGCCTGTCGTCGCTGGCGTCGAGCAAGTGGGCCGACACCGGGGGCGAGAAATCCAAGTTCGGCCTGTCGGCTGCGCAATTGCTGTCGGTGGTCAGCCGCTTCCGTGATGCCGGGCTGGACCAGGGTATCCGCCTGCTGCACTTCCACATGGGCTCGCAGATCGCCAACCTCGCCGACTACCAGCACGGCTTCAAGGAAGCCATCCGCTATTACGGCGAGCTGCGCGGCCTGGGCCTGCCGGTCGATCACATCGACGTCGGTGGCGGGCTGGGCGTCGACTACGATGGCACCCACTCGCGCAACGCCAGCTCGATCAACTACGACATGGATGACTATGCCGGCGTGGTGGTGGGGATGCTCAAGGAGTTCTGCGACGCCCAGGGCTTGCCGCACCCGCATATCTTCTCCGAGAGCGGTCGCTCGCTGACTGCGCACCACGCCATGCTGGTGATCCAGGTCACCGACGTCGAAAGCCACAACGACGAAGTGCCGACCATCGAGAACAAGGAGGCGCTGCCCGAGACCGTGCAGTGGCTGGCCGACCTGCTCGGCCCGACCGACATCGAGATGGTCACCGAGACCTACTGGCGTGCCACCCACTACATGGGTGACGTGGCCGCGCAGTATGCCGATGGCAAGATCAGCCTCTCCGAGAAAGCCCTGGCCGAGCAATGCTACTTCGCTGTGTGCCGTCGCCTGCACAACTCGCTCAAGGCTCGCCAGCGTTCGCACCGCCAGGTGCTGGACGAGCTCAACGACAAGCTCGCCGACAAGTACATCTGCAATTTCTCGGTATTCCAGAGCCTGCCCGACACCTGGGCCATCGGCCAGGTGCTGCCGATCATCCCGCTGCACCGCCTGGACGAAGAGCCCATGCGCCGTGCGGTGCTGCAGGACCTGACCTGCGACTCGGACGGCAAGATCAACCAGTACGTCGACGAGCAGAGCATCGAGACCAGCATGCCGGTGCATGCGGTACGCGAAGGTGAGGACTACCTGCTGGGCGTGTTCCTGGTCGGCGCCTACCAGGAAATCCTGGGGGACATGCACAACCTGTTCGGTGACACCGACTCGGTGAACATCTACCAGAACGCCGACGGCAGCGTGTACCACGCTGGCATCGAGACCCACGACACCATCGAGGACATGCTGCGCTACGTGCACCTGTCGCCGGAGGAGTTGATGACCCACTACCGCGACAAGGTCGCCAGCGCCAAGATCAGCGCCCGTGAGCGGACCCAGTTCCTCGACGCGCTGCGCCTGGGCCTGACTCGGTCTTCGTACCTGTCGTCGTGATCGGCGGGCCGCTCCTGCAAGGTTTGCGGGAGCGGCCCTGCTTCAATCGATCCACGCTCCCCGCTGCTGCAACCGCCACCCCACCCACCCCAGCGTCACCGCGCGCAATCCCATGAACCCGAGAAACGCCAGCCACAATCCATGGTTGCCGAACCCTCGCAGGGCGAATGCCAGCGGCAACGCGATCGCCACCGATACCAGCATCGCGTTGCGCATCTCGCGCGCTCGAGTAGCGCCGATGAACAGGCCATCCAGCAGATAGCTCCACACCGCTACCAGCGGCAGCAGCGCCAGGTAAGGCAGGTAAGGGTAGGCTGCGTCACGCACGCTCTGGATGTCGGTCTGCAGGTCGATGAACAAGTGCCCACCCAGCAGGAACAGCCCGGCAAAGACCAGACTGACGATCAGTGACCAACCACAGGCGACCACCAGCGAGCGGCGCAGGGTGTCGCGCTCACGTGCGCCGATGGCGTGGCCGCACAGGGCCTCGACCGCATGCGCCAGGCCGTCCAGGGCATAGGCAGTCAGCAGCAGGCCATTGAGCAGCAGCGCGTTGGCCGCGACCGTCGCTTCACCCAGGCGCGCGCCCTGCACGGTGATCAGCAGGAACACCAGTTGCAGCGCCAGGCTGCGCAGGAAGATATCGCGGTTGACCGCCAGCAGCGGGCGCCAGGCCTGCCAGCGTTTCAGCGCTGCCCAGGCGATGCGTCCCGGATAGGCGCGCAGCGCCGGGCGGGTCAGGGCAAGGCCCAGCAGCGCCGCGCTCCATTCGGCGATCACCGAGGCCCGCGCCGAACCGAGTACGCCCCAGTCCAGTCCGAGCACGAACCACAGGTTGAGGACGATGTTCAGCAGGTTGGTGGTCAGCAGGATCGCCAGCGGCGCACGAGCATTCTGGGTGCCGAGGAACCAGCCGACCAGGGCATAGCTGGCCAGTGCCGCCGGCAGGCCGAGCAGGCGGGTATGGAAGAAGGCTTCGGTCGAGGCTTGCAGGGCCTCGCTGGGCTGCATCGCCTGTAGGGCCAACTGGCTGAGGGGCAGGGCGAGCAGGCCGATCAGCACGGCGAACGCCAGCGCCAGCAGCAGCCCCTGAACCAGCACCTGGCGTAGTGCGGCGCCGTCGGCGCGACCGGCGGCCTGGGCTGCAAAACCGGTCGAACCCATGCGCAGGAACCCCATCAGGCCGACCATGAAGGTGAACAACGTCGCGCCAACGGCGACGGCACCGAGCTGGTGGGCGTGGGGCAGGTGGCCGATGACCGTGCTGTCGACCAGTGCCACCAACGGCACCGAGATGTTCGAAAGAATCATCGGCGCGGCCAAGGCCCAGACCTTGCGGTGGGTGAGGCGGTGCTGCCAGTCGTTGAGCAGTGAGGGCATGCGATTGCGCTTATCCTGTGGGAGCGGGCTTGCCCGCGAAGGGGCGCACGGCGGCCCCGGTTTTCGGCTGCTGGCCATTGTACCGGCCAGGCAACCAATCCGTGCGAACGCGGTCTCATTTGCCACTGCAGCGCAGGTAGCCTGCCTGACGTTGCGCTATAGTTTCTGCCCTCACCACCCTGCTGCCGAAGAGTCCTCTCTCCTATGCTCAACAAAGGATTGTTGCTGGCCTGCGCGCTGGCCCTGCTCAGTGCCTGTGATTCCTCTTCCAAGGACACCCCCGCGCCGGCTGAAAAGCCCGCGGCCAGCGTGCCTGCCGAAGCCAAGCCCGCCAAGCGCGAGGACCCGGCAGCGCTCGCCAAGCGCTACGCCGACCGTGAACTCAATGTGCTGGACGTCTCGGAGGTCCAGCTCGACGGTGCCAGTACCCTGTCGATCAGCTTCTCGGTGCCGCTCGATGCCAACCAGAACTTCGCCGCCAAGGTGCACCTGGTCGATACCGTCAAGGGCAAGCTCGACGGCGCCTGGGAGCTGTCCGACAACCAGATGGAACTGCGTCTGCGCCACCTCGAGCCGCAGCGCAAGCTGGTGCTGACCGTCGACAAGGGCCTGCTCGCGGTTAACGGCAAGACGCTTCAGGGTGAGTCGGTCAGCCGCCTGGAAACCCGCGACATGCAGCCGACCATCGGTTTTGCCAGCCGTGGCTCCCTGTTGCCCACCCGCCTGGCCGAAGGCCTGCCGGTGATCGCCCTGAACGTCGACAAGGTCGATGTCGAGTTCTTCCGGGTCAAACCGGAAATGCTCTCGACCTTCCTGGTCAACTGGGGCCGAAACAGCAGCCTGTACTACTACCAGTCCAAGGAAACCCTGGACATGGCCGAGCTGGTCTACAGCGGCCGCTTCGACCTGCACCCTGCACGCAATACTCGCGAAACCGTACTGCTGCCGATCGCCGGGATCAAGCCGTTGCAGGAGCCGGGCGTCTACCTGGCGGTGATGCGCGCCTCCGGCACCTACGACTATTCGCAACCGGCGACCCTGTTCACCCTCAGTGATATCGGCGTGTCCGCGCACCGCTACCGTGACCGCCTGGACGTGTTCGCCCAGGCCCTCGAGGGCGGCAAGGCCCTGAGCGACGTGACCCTCGAGCTGCACGACGACAAGGGCAAGCTGCTGGCCCAGGCCAAGACCGATGGCAAGGGCCATGCCGAGTTGCCGATCACGGCCAAGGCCGACACCCTGATCGCCACCCAGGGCGTGCACACCACGCTGCTGCGCCTGAACACCGCCGCACTGGACCTGGCCGAATTCGACATCACCGGCCCGCAAGCCAATCCGCTGCAGTTCTTCATCTTTGGCCCGCGTGACCTGTATCGCCCCGGCGAAACCGTACTGCTCAACGGCCTGCTGCGCGACCAGGACGGCAAGCCGGTCAAGGCCCAGCCGGTGACGGTCGAAGTGCGTCGCCCTGATGAGCAGGTCAGCCGCAAGTTCGTCTGGGAGGCCGACCAGAACGGCCTGTTCCAATATCAGCTGCAATTGGCTACCGAGGCGCCGACCGGGCGCTGGCAACTGCTGCTCGACCTCGGCGGTGGCCGCAAGCAGGTCTACGAGTTCCTCGTCGAAGACTTCCTGCCCGAGCGCCTGGCGCTGGAGCTCAAGGGCAGCAAGACCCCCCTCAGCCCCGAACAAACCGCACGCATCCAGGTCAATGGCCGCTATCTCTATGGCGCGCCAGCTGCCGGCAACCGCCTGAGCGGCCAGGCCTACATCCGCCCGCTGCGTGAAGCCGTACCGGCGCTGCCGGGTTATCAGTTCGGCTCGGTTACCGAGAGCGAACTGACCCAGGACCTGGAACTCGATGAAGTCACCCTCGACCAGGCCGGCAAGGCCACCGTCGATATCGAGAGCCGCTGGGCCGAGGCCCGCTCGCCGCTGCAATTGACCGTGCAGGCCAGCCTGCAGGAGTCTGGCGGTCGCCCGATCACCCGTCGCCTGGAGCAGCCGATCTGGCCGGCTGATCGCCTGCCGGGCCTGCGCGGCCTGTTCGATGGCGAAGAGACCGACAACGATGCCCCGGTGCAGTTCGAGGTGCTGGTCGCCGACCGCGACGGCAACAAGCTCGCCGCCGACGACCTCAAGGTGCGGTTGATCCGCGAGCGTCGCGACTACTACTGGAACTACTCGCAAAGCGATGGCTGGAGCTACAACTACAACGAGAAATTCCTCACCCAGAGCGAGGAAACCGTCAGCGTCAAGGCCGGCTCCACCGCCAAGTTGACCTTCCCGGTGGAGTGGGGGCCTTACCGCGTCGAGGTCGAAGATCCCGAAACCGGGCTGGTATCCAGCGAGCGCTTCTGGGCCGGTTACCGCGCCCAGGACAACGCCGAAGGTGGGGCAGTACGCCCTGACCAGGTCAAGCTGGCGCTGGACAAACCTTCCTACGCCGACGGTGCCACCGCCAAGGTTACCGTCACGCCACCTGCGGCCGGCAGCGGCTACCTGATGATCGAGTCCAGCGACGGTCCGCTGTGGTGGCAGGAGATCGACGTACCTGCCGAAGGCAAGACCTTCGAGGTCGAGCTGGACAAGAAATGGGCCCGCCACGACCTCTATATCAGCGCCCTGGTGATTCGTCCGGGTGAGCGCAAGGTCAATGCCACGCCCAAACGCGCCGTCGGTGTGCTGCACCTGCCGCTGGACCGCGCCGAGCGCAAGCTGGCGGTCAGCCTGCAGGCGCCGGAGAAGATGCGCCCCAAGCAGCCCCTGACCGTGAAGTTCAAGGCCGTCAATGCCGACGGCAGCGTGCCGAAGCAGGTGCATGTGCTGTTGTCTGCGGTGGATGTGGGCATCCTCAACATCACCGACTTCAAGACCCCCGACCCCTTCGCCAGCCTGTTCGGTCGCAAGGCCTACGGCGCCGACCAGTTGGATATCTACGGCCAGTTGATCGAAGCCGGCCAGGGCCGCCTGGCGAGCCTGGCCTTCGGGGGGGACGCCGCCATGGCCAAGGGTGGCAAGCGCCCGAACACCACGGTCACCATCGTCGCCCAGCAGAGCCTGCCGGTGACGCTCGACGAGAAGGGCGAAGGGCAGGCCACAGTCGATATCCCCGACTTCAACGGCGAACTGCGCCTGATGGCGCAGGCCTGGACCGACGAGCACTTCGGCATGGCCGAAGGCAAGACGGTCGTCGCTGCGCCGCTGATCGCCGAGCTGTCGGCGCCGCGCTTCCTCGCCGGTGGCGACCAGACTCGCCTGGCCCTGGACCTGGCCAACCTGTCTGGCCGTGCCCAGCAGCTCAACGTGCAGGTGACCACCGACGGGCAACTCGACCTCGCCGGTGCCGCCCAGCAGAGCATCAACCTTGCCGAAGGCCAGCGCAGCACGCTGATGATTCCGGTGCAGGCCCGCGGTGGCCTGGGGCAGGGCAAGGTGCACGTGCGTGTCGATGGCCTGCAGTTGCCTGGCGAGACGGCCACCGGCTTCGAGCGCGAATGGACCCTGGGTGTGCGCCCGGCGTATCCGGCGATGCTCAAGCACTACCGCGTGGCGCTCAAGGACCAACCCTGGACTTTGCCCGAGAACGAGCTGGCCGAGTTCGAACCGGCAGGCCTTGAAGCCAGCCTTGCGCTGTCGAGCCGCCCACCGCTGAACCTGGCCGAGCAGATCCGTGCCCTCGAAGCCTATCCCTACGGCTGCCTGGAGCAGACCACCAGTGGCCTCTATCCCTCGCTCTATGCCGATGCCGACAGCCTCAAGCGTCTGGGTATCAAGGGTGAGCCGACCGATGTGCGCAAGCGCAAGATCGAAATGGGCATCGAGCACTTGCTTGGCATGCAGCGCTACAACGGCAGTTTCGGCCTGTGGAGTTCGGACAGCGAGGAAGAGTACTGGCTGACCGCCTACGTCACCGACTTCCTTCTGCGTGCGCGTGAGCAAGGCTACGGCGTGCCTGCCGAGGCCTTGAAGAAGGCCAACGAGCGCCTGCTGCGCTATCTGCAGGAGCGCAACCTGATCGAGGTCGACTACAGCCAGGACGCCGAACACACCCGCTTTGCCGTGCAGGCCTACGCCGCGCTGGTGCTTGCCCGCAGTCAGCAAGCGCCGCTGGGTGCGCTGCGCAGCCTGTTCGAACGCCGCAGCGATGCCCGCTCCGGCCTGCCGCTGGTGCAACTGGCGGTGGCGCTGGACAAGATGGGCGACAAGCCGCGCTCGCAGCAGGCGTTGCAGGCAGGCCTGGCGATAGGCCGTGGCAAGGGTTGGCTGGCCGACTACGGCAGCGCCGTGCGTGACCAGGCGCTGATCCTGGCGCTGCTTCAGGAGAACAACCTGGCCAGCAACCAGGTCGATCAACGCCTGTTCGCGTTGTCCGACGAACTGGCCTCCAACCGCTGGCTGTCGACCCAGGAGCGCAATGCGCTGTTCCTCGCCGGCCGCGGCCTGCTGGGCAAGCCCGAAGGCAACTGGCAGGCGCGTCTTGACAGCGCTGGTGAGGTTCGCGAGTTCAACAACACCGAATCGGGCATGAAGCTCGAAGGCCCGTTGCTGGCATCGCCGCTGAGCATCCAGAACCAGGGCAGCGATACGCTGTACCAGCAGTTGACCCTGTCCGGCTATCCGCGGCAGGCGCCTGCGGCCAGCAGCAATGGTATGGAGATCCGTCGCGAGTACCTGGGCATGAACGGCCAGGCCCTGGACCTGCGCAACCTGCGCAGTGGCGACCTGGTGCTGGTGCACCTGGCGCTCAAGGCCCAGAGCCAGGTGCCGGATGCGCTGGTGGTCGACCTGCTGCCGGCGGGTCTGGAGCTGGAAAACCAGAACCTGGCCCAGAGCGCCGCCAGCCTCGACAACGCCAGCAGTGCCGTCAAGCAGTGGCGCGAATCGATGCAGAACGCCAGCGTGGTGCACCAGGAGTACCGCGACGACCGTTATGTGGCCGCCCTCAAGCTCGACAGCTACGGCACCACGCACCTGCTGTACCTGGCGCGTGCGGTAACGCCGGGCAGCTATCGCATTCCGCCGCCGCAGGTAGAGTCGATGTACCGGCCGAACCTGCAGGCAGTGGGGGATAGTCAGGGCGAGATGGTGGTGCGTAGCCGTTGATGCGACTGTGGGAGCGGGTGACTCCGCTCCCACAGGTTCATGGATGGCGGGCCTCGGGTCAGTGAATGATCCAGCTCAACACCCACAAGCCCAGCACCAGCCAGATGATGCCCATCACGATCGACGCCCGCATGAACGCCCGGATCGCCGAGTACAGCAGCATCAGCCCGACGATCAGCGCAAGGATGCTGACCAGCGAGGTGTCCATGCCCAAGGTGCGCGCCAGCCCGTCGATGAAATTGCCGCCGGCATTGGCCAGCAGATTGAACAGCCCGCTCATGATATCGACGATGAACTTGATCACCGCGCCCAGCGCCTGGCCCAACCACTCGAAAAACCCTTCTACATGCATAGCTGCTTCCTGATGATCATCCCAAGCCTTTGGCCATCGTTCGATGGGGTCGGTTCCCGATGCCAGGCGCAAGCATAGTTCGCCCGCGTACGCGCAGCGCAAGGATCTTGCGTGGTGTCGGCATTACTGTGCTGTCGAGCGTCGTCTTGCTGTGGCTGGCGGATCGCCTGTGGCCGTTGCCGATGCCTGGTGACGACCTGGCGCGGGTGGTGCTCGCCGAGGACGGCACGCCGCTGTGGCGCTTCGCCGATGCCGACGGCGTGTGGCGCTATCCGGTCAGCCCCGATGAGGTATCGCCCTTGTATCTGGAGGCGCTGCTCACCTACGAAGATCGCTGGTTCTACGACCATCCCGGGGTCAACCCGCTGGCCCTGGCGCGTGCGGCCTGGCTGAACCTGCGGGGCGGGCGTGTGGTGTCTGGTGGCAGCACGCTGTCGATGCAGGTGGCGCGCCTGCTCGATCCCCACGACCGCACCCTGGCCGGAAAACTGCGTCAGCTGTGGCGCACCGCTCAGCTGGAATGGCACCTGTCAAAGCGCGAGATCCTGCAGATCTACCTCGATCGCGCGCCCTTCGGCGGCACCCTGCAGGGCGTCGCCGCCGCCAGTTGGGCTTACCTGGGCAAGTCGCCCAAGCACCTCACGCCTGCCGAGGCGGCATTGCTGGCCGTACTGCCCCAGGCGCCCAGCCGCCTGCGCCCGGATCGCCATCCCGAGCGTGCGCAGCGTGCCCGCGACAAGGTGCTGCAACGCCTGGCCGATTACCAGGTGTGGCCTGAGCAGCGGATTGCCGAGGCCCGCGAAGAGCCCTTGCTGCTCGCCCCGCGCCAGGAGCCGGCGCTGGCGCCACTGCTGGCTCGGCGGCTGAACACGGCGGACAGCCCACCGCTGATCCGCACCACGCTCGATGCGTCGTTGCAGCGCCGTCTCGAAGACCTGCTGCTCGGTTGGCGTGCACGCCTGCCCGAGCGCACTTCGGCAGCCATCCTGGTGGTCGAGTCGCAGACCATGGCCGTGCGTGCCTACCTGGGGTCCATCGACCTGGGCGATGAGCGCCGCTTCGGCCATGTCGACATGGTGCATGCCCTGCGTTCGCCCGGCTCGACCCTCAAGCCGTTTCTCTATGGCATGGCCCTGGACGATGGGCTGATCCACTCCGAATCGCTGCTGCAGGACGTACCGCGCCGCTATGGCGACTACCGTCCGGGCAACTTCTCGATGGGCTTCAGCGGGCCGGTGTCGGCCAGTTCGGCGCTGGCGTTGTCGCTCAACCTACCAGCGGTTCAGTTGCTCGAAGCCTATGGGCCCAAGCGCTTTGCCGCGCAGATGCGCATCGGTGGCGTGCCCTTGGTACTGCCGCCGCTGGCCGAGCCGAACCTGTCGCTGATTCTCGGCGGTGCAGGCAGCCGTCTGGAGGACCTGGTCGGCGGTTATGCGGCGTTGGCCCGCGAGGGCAAGAGCGCGAAGATCCGCCTGCAGCCCCAGGATCCGCTGCTGGAGCGGCGCCTGTTGTCGCCGGGTTCGGCGTGGATTGTACGGCGTATTCTCAGCGGCCAGGCGCGCCCGGACCGCGACCCGCATGCCGAGCTTGTGCAGCGCCCGCAACTGGCCTGGAAAACCGGCACCAGCTATGGCTTTCGCGATGCCTGGTCGGTGGGGGTCGGGCCGCGGTACATCATTGGTGTGTGGATAGGCCGACCCGATGGCACGCCGGTGCCGGGCCAGTTCGGCCTGGCTTCGGCAGCGCCGCTGATGCTGCAGGTGCACGACCTGTTGAGCAACCGCGACAGCCAGCGCGGCATTGCCGTGCCGGTGGAAAACGTGCCGGGCAGTGTCGGCGTCGCAGCGATCTGCTGGCCGCTGGGGCAGCCAATGAATCGTCAGGACCCGCAATGCCGCCGCCAGCGTTTTGCCTGGACCCTCGACGGCACCACGCCGCCGACCTTGCAGGCTGCCGACCAGCCGCTGGGGTTGGGCCTGCGCGAAACGGTGTGGGTCAATGAGCGCGGTTTGCGGGTCGATGCCAACTGTCCTGGGGCGAAAACGCAGGAAATTGCCCTCTGGCCTGCCCCTCTGGAACCTTGGCTGCCGCGGGTAGAGCGGCGCAGTGCGCGGCTGCCGATGGTCGATCCTGGCTGTCCACCGCAGGCGGCGCCCAGCGCGCCGCCGCTGTCGATCGTCGGTGTTCGAGCAGGCGACAACTTGCGCCGGCCGCTCACCAGTCACGAGCCATTGCAACTGCACGTATCGGCGCTGGGTGGGGCAGGGCGGCGCTGGTGGTTCCTCAATGGCCGGCCGCTGGGCGAGACCGAAGGGCAGGACAGCCTGCTGGTGCGTTTCGAGCAGTCAGGACGCATCGAGTTGAGTGCCTTGGATGAGAGCGGCGAGACGGCACGGGTCGAGTTCCAGGTGGCGGAGTAGCCTCTCTCTGCCAGCGTTTCCTTGTACTAATGACATGGTATTAAACCTTTCGGTCACCCATTCGGGCGAATATTTCAACTTGCTGAATTCCATGGATTTTTTATCGGCGTCAGCACCTTATCCCGCTGTATTAATACCAACTTACGACCTACCGCCGTCGAACCGCCAGAGCTTCACTGCTGACTGAAGGCATAACGCTGGCCAGCCTGGCCAGCGCGCCTATCCAACAACAAAGCAGTGCGGGAGTCGCCCATGAAAACTCAGGTTTGGATGAAAGCGAGTACGGCATTGGCGCTGGTCATGGCCCTTGGGCTTGCCGGGTGCAGCAGCGGTGGTGGTGGTCATCACAGCGAGGTTGATGGCTCGTCCGCCGATGGTGGCGCTGGTGCAGGTGCAGGCGGCGGCTCCGACGGAACGGGCGGCAGCGGTGGTGATGGCGGCGGTATGGCGGGTGGTGGCAACGGCGCAGGCAACGGTGGCACTGGTGGTGGCACTGGTGGTGGAGGAGATGGTACGGGAGGCGGTGGTACCAATCCTGGTAACGGTGGCGGAACGCCAGGCGGTGGTGATGGTGGTACCGGTGGCGGTAATACGCCGACTCCGCTGGTCACCGGTCAGGTCGTCGGCCAGGTCGGCAATACCGTTTCCGGCCTGGGCGATGGTGTCAGCAACCTGGGTGAGGTGATCGGCTCGCTGCCTGTGGCGGGGAACACTTCGTTGACCGGCGGCGTGGGTTCGCTGGTGTCGTCCACGGGTGATGCAGTCAGCAGTGTCGGCTCCGGCCTGAGCGAGGGCCTTGGGCAACTGGGCACCGGAAACAATGCCGTCGGTACCACGCTGGGCGTGGTGGGTGCGGCCACCTCCAACCTGGGGACCGGCGTATCCGGCCTGGGGCAGGGCGTAGGTGGGCTGGCAACGAATTCACCGGTCGAGCAGATTCCGTTGGTCAATCAAGTGGTGGCAGGCGCCGGGCAAGGTGTAGACCGTGTCGGCCAGGCCGTCACCATGTTGGGCAACACGCTGACCCCCATCGGCACCAACGGGCCGCTGGCTGGTGCCACCCAAGGGGTGAGCAATGCGTTGGTACCGGTGGTATCGCTGGTGGAAAACACCACCGCCAACGTCACCCGACAAACCGGGCTCGCAGGCCCGCTGAACCAGACCCTCAACCAGGTCGGCGGTGCACTCGACCAGGCCGGGCAACAGGTTGCAGGTGCCGGCAACGGTAATCCATTGACCAGTACGCTCGGGCAAGCGGTGAGCAACGTAGGCAGCACTGTCAGCACCACCAGCGGCCTGGCCCCGACAACCGGCGGTGCACGCACGGGCCTGCTGGAAACCGTCGGCGGCGTGGTGGCTGGCGCGGGCAGCGGGCTGGCGGCGGGCACTGGCAATCCGGCAGTGGTGTCGGCAGGTGGCAGCACGGGGCAGGTTGGCAATACCGTTGCTGCGCTCGGCACCGTGCTCGGTGGCAATGGCGTCACCAATACTGCAGCAGGTGCTCCGGTGGCAGCGGTAACGCAACAGGTGAGCGCCGGTGTGGCGCCGGTCGTCAGTGGCGTGGCCAGTGTCACCCAGCAGGTTGGCGCTGCGACGGGCGTCGGTGCGCCGGTCGCCGGGTTGCTCAATCAGGTGGGTGGTGCGGTGGCCAGTGCAGGCAGCCAGCTCGGCGCGGCCACTGGCAACCCGGTAGTCAGCCAGGTGGGCGCGACGGTCAGCGCAGTCGGTGGCACCGTTGGCCAGGCCGGCACGCTGGTCAATGGCGGTGCTGGCCAGGGAGGTGGGCTCGGCGGCGTACTCGGTGGTGTGACCGGGGCCTTGGGTGGCGCGCAGCGTTGATCCACTGCCCGGCGGATTTTTTTCGTGGATCCGCCGGGCGCCTGGTTAGACGACAGCCTGCTCAGCACCTACGCTTGCATTGACAAGGGGCGCTCGAACCGGGCGCCCTGGGTTCCACAGGATCATGGAGTGTCCGAATGCGTTCACTGCTGGTGACGATGCTGGCGCTGTCCTGGGCCTGCGTGGCCCGCGCCGAACCCCTGCCGAGTTTTCTCAACAGCAACGAAACCGAACGCCGCCTGCCCACGCCGAACCTGCCGGTGGACGCCTACCGTCCCGGTAAGCCCGGGCTGAATGTGCCGGCGCCCGCCGCACCCCAGCAGGCGCCCTTGCAGATGAACACCCAGGTCCTGGTGCGCAAGGTGCGTTTCGAGGGCGGGACCGTCTACCCCTTGGCGGATCTGCGCGAGCACTACCAATCGATACTCGACCGCAGCGTGACCCTCGCTGAACTGATCGAGGTCACCCGACGCCTGACTCAGCGCTATCAGCAGGACGGCTACCTGTTGTCCTACGCCTATCTTCCGCCGCAAGACTTCGCCGATGGCCGCGTGCGGGTCGTGCTGGTGGAAGGTTACATCCGCGACTATGAGGTTCAGGGCGATATCGGGTCCGCGTCGGGCTATGTCGAGCGCCTCGTGAACAAGCTCAAGGCCGAGCGGCCGCTGACGCGCAAGACCTTCGAGCGCTACACCAGCCTGATCAGCCGTATCCCCGGCGTCACCTTCCAGGCCCAGGTGCCGCCGCCGGGCACCACCGACGGCGCCACGCGCCTGATCGCCCAGGCTTCGCGCAAGCCCTTCACCACGACCCTCAACCTCAGCGATGGCAACCGTGACGACCTGCAGGCGCTGCTGGGGGCCAGCAGCAATGCCCAGACCCGCTTCGCCGAGCAATTGAGCGCCAGCGTGCTGGTGCCGCCGGGCGAGGACAAGGAACACTATTACCGCCTCGACTACAGCCAGTTCGTGGATGACGAAGGCACGCAACTGCTGTTGTCGGCATCGCGCTATCGCAGCGACCCGAAGGCGCGCATTCGCCTGGGCAACGGCATCGACCTGACCCAGCACCGCGAGAACGAGCGTTACTCGATCGGGCTCAGCCAGGCGCTGATCGCCTCGCCGACCGAATGGCTGGATGTGGTCGGGCGCTTCTATGCGGTCAATGACCAGATCGACTACCAGGTCGTGGGTTTCCCGCTAAAGCTCGACAGCCACACCGACATTCGCGCGCTGTCGTTCGAGGGCGATTGGCGCAAGGCCGAGGCCAGGCGCCTGCGCATCCTCAGCGCCGGGGTCTACCAGGGCCTCGACCATTTTGGCGCACGCACCAATGCAGGCTATGACCTGGATTTCCTGCGCCTGCGCCTGTCCGGCGTGCAGAGCGACAATTTCCTCGAGCACTGGCAGGGCGTCGTGTCCGCTGCCGGGTACTGGAGCAACGACAGTTTGCCCGACAGCGAACGGGCGGTGTTCGGCGGGCAGAACTTCGGCCGTGGCTACCCCAGTGACCAGGCGTCCGGCGACAAGGGCTGGGGCCTGGCCTACGAGCTGAACTACAGCATCCAGCGCGAGGGCCAGTGGCTGAAGGTGCTGCAGCCCTATGTGGTGCTCGATGCCGCGCGAGCCTGGTTCAACGAACTGGAGGTGCAGAAGGCGAAGATGTCGTCGGCGGCGGTGGGGGTGCGGTTTGGCGATGCGCGCTATTACAACATCGCGCTGGAGGTGGCCAAACCCATGTCGGACATCGCCCTCGACAGCCTGAACCGGCGGCCGCGGTTTACGGTGAGTTTCAGTTATCAGTTGTAGGGGAGGCTGCTCCTGCGGCCTACCGCCCCACCACCTGCATCACCGCCTTGGGAAACAGGTTGTCGAGTGTCTCCAGCAAGCGGGCGTGGTAGATCGGTTTGCGAAACAGGTCGAGCACATGCAGGCGTAGCAGGTCGCTGACGTCGTCCATGTCGGCATGGCCGGACATGACGATCACCGGCAGGTGCTGGCGGGCGGTGTGATCGCGCAGGCGCTTGATCAGGCCGATGCCGCTTTCTTCGGGCATGCGCAGGTCGGTAATCACCAGGGCCACATCAGGGTAGCGGGTGAGCTGTTGCAGGGCGGCCTTCACCGAGTTTGCGGTGTGGCACTTGAAACCTTCGTTCTCCAGCAGTTCAGCCAGCTCCTGCAATGCCTCTTCCTCGTCGTCCACCAAAAGAATCTGCTGGCGCGAGGAAGAGTTCGACATGCTTGGCTCCTGTTCGCCTGGCGTTATGCTGCGGCGTGCTGCTCAAGGTCATAGCGCCCCGGAGATGGCGGTGAACATCGTGGTGATCTTGCCGGAGATCGCGGGTACGAACGGCACCAGCACCACCGCGACCATTGCGGCAATCAACGCGTACTCGATACCGGAAGCGCCGTCTTTGCGAGTAATGAAGTTCTTGCAGTGCTGAAGGATCTGCTGCAGTTGCATGGCACATCTCCTTGCGCCGAGGGCGCGGGGTAAGGACGCGGCTAAGTAACGTCCATTTGCCATCATAGAATTGCCAAGCTGGCGAAGCCTGCAAATGTAAAAAGGCATTAACCCTAAAGTATTGGAAGCCAAGGCTTTTTCTAAGTGCCTGTTTTCCCTGCAAGTCCGCGTGCCAGACGAAAAAATCCCGTTTCCGCTCATGGCGAACGGTGAGGTCTGCGCTACCGTTCAATAGCGAAATAGTTACCTTTTGCCATCACGGCAATAGCGCAGGGAGGCGGAGATGAGCAGTCGCTTGACCATGGCCCTGGCTGTCCTGTTTCTACTCGGCGCCTTGCTCGCAGGTTACTGGGGGCTGGTGCTCAGCCGCCCGGCCACACCCCCCGTCATTCCTGCCCCGACGATTGCCGAGGCGCCTGCCGAGGTGATCGTCGCACCTCCCCAACCGCCTGAGCCGGCACGTACCTCCATCGTCGTGTTGCGCAGAGCGCTACCGGCGAACACGCCGCTGACCGAGGACGATGTGTTGCTCGAGCGCCTGCAGGTGGTGCCTGCCGGTTCGTTCCAGCGCATCGACCAGGTGCTCGGTCGCTCCAGCGCGCGTCCGTTGTCGGCAGGCAGTTGGCTGGACGAGGCGAGCTTCCAGGCGGGCGGGCCATTGGCGCGGATGATTCGTGCCCATGAGCGCGCGGTGGCCGTGGGCGTCGATGATGTGGTGGGGGCTGCCGGGCAACTGCGCCCGGGCGACTACGTGGATGTGTTGCTGTTTCTTCGCGAGGAGAACAACAACCCACAGTCTTCAGCTCAGGTGGTGTTGCCGGCCCTGCGCGTGCTGAGTGTCGGCGAGCAGATGGGGTTGGCCAACGATGGTCGCCCGGCACAAACCGTCGAGGAAGAAACGGCTCGGCGCGAACAGCACGGGAGCCAAGGCAGCGCCGGCGGCACCCGCACCGTGACCTTGGCCGTGCCAGAGGCGCTGGCCAGCCGCCTGATGCTCGCTGCCCAGGCCGGCACCCTGCGCCTGGCCGTACGCAGCGCCGATGAACAGCGCCTGGCCCGTTACTGGGCCGAACCTGAGGCGCGGCCGCAGGTCGAGAGCGCCGGGCGCGAGCTCTATCGCTTCAGCCAATTGTCCCAGTCTCCCGTGGCCAGTGCTGCTCCTGCCACCGCTGCGCCCAGCATGCAGATCATTCGTGGCGCCAAGGCTGCCGACACCGACAAGACCCCCTGACCAGGCAAGGATGCAGCGATGCGACGTTCCGAGCGTAGTTTCCGAGATGCGTGCTGTGCACTGCTTCTGGCGGCATGGCTGCCCCACGCCCAGGCGGCGGTGAAAGGGTGCGAGGCTTTCGGCCAGTTGCCCTCGGTGATCGAGATGGACCAGGGCCTGCAGCAGGAACTGCGCCTGCCGCTGGCGATCAGCCGGGTGGCGGTGGGTGAGCCCAAAGTCGCCGACGTGCAGGCCAGCGGCGATCGTGCGGTGCTGTTGACCGCCGTGGGGCCGGGCAATACCACGTTGATGCTGTGGACCGCCTGTGCGTCGGCGCCGCACCGGGCCATGCTGTTCGTCAAGGGGCGCGCCAGTGCCGACATGACGGAAGGCAGCCTGCTGCCGTCCCAGGATGCGCAGTTGCCAAGCCAGGTGCAGGCCGATATCCGCTTCGTCGAAGTGCGCCGCAGCAAGTACAAGGAGGCGGGGGCGCGCTTGTTCTTCAAAGGCTCTAACAACAGCCTGTTCGGTTCGCCTGGCACCGTGCCGAACACCACCGTGCGACCTGACTACGTGCCCGGTGTGCAAACCGGCACCACGCCCAACTCGGTGACCTACGCCGATGTGCGCCCCGGTATTCCGCTGGACAACGGCGTCTTCAACATCGTCTGGGGCGGTGGCAGCAGCAAGTTCCTGGCGGCGATCAACGCTTTGGAGAACAGCGGATTCGCCTACACCCTGGCGCGTCCCAGCCTCACCGTGCTCAGTGGCCTGACTGCCAGTTTCCTGGCCGGTGGCGAGATTCCGGTCCCGGTGCCCAGCTCCGGCAGCGACAACGTGTCGATCGAATACAAGGAGTTCGGTGTGCGCCTGGCGCTGACACCGACCGTGGTGAGCCGCGACCGCATCACCCTGAAGGTTGCCCCCGAGGTCAGCGAGCTGGACTACAACAACGCGGTAAACATCGCCGGCACCTTGGTGCCAGGGCTGAGCGTGCGCCGCACCGACACCAGCATTTCCCTGGCCGATGGCGAGAGCTTCATCATCAGCGGCCTGGTCAGCAACAACACCCGCTCCTCGGTAGACAAGCTCCCCGGCCTGGGCAACCTGCCGATCCTCGGCGCGTTCTTCCGCCAGTCGGCGCTGGTGCGTGAAGAGACCGAGCTGCTGATGATCGTCACCCCGCACCTGGTCCAGCCGCTGGCGGCCAATGCGCGCCTGCCGCAGTTGCCGGGTGAGGCGCTGCGCACCTACGACCCGAGCTGGGGCCAGCTGTTCTTCCTGGAAAACGGCAACTTCGAAGGCCATGGGGGGTTATCACGATGAACGACAGCCTCAACCAGACCTACCTGGCCATCACCCGCAACGAAGATGACCTGCAATGGTTGCAGGACGCCTTGGCGCCGCAGGGGCAGGTGATCGGCGCCAGCGCTGGCACCCTCGACGAATTGCTGGCGCTGGTGGATGTGACGTTCAGCAACCTGGTGTTCATCGGCCTCGACCGCGAGCAGTTGGTCAGCCAGTGTGCGCTGATCGAAGGGGTGCTGGAGGCCAAGCCGATGCTGGCCATCGTCGCGTTGGGCGATGGCATGGACAATCAATTGGTGTTGCACGCCATGCGCGCCGGCGCGCGGGATTTCGTCGCCTACGGCTCGCGTGCCAGCGAGGTGGCCGGGCTGGTGCGCAGGCTCGGCAAGCGCCTGCCGACGGTCACCAGCAACCCCAGCCTGGGTGGCCTGACCGTGCTCTATGGCGCCCAGCGCGGCGCCGATGGTGCGCTGCTGACCACCCACCTGGCGCGGGTGGTGCAGGAAAGCGGCCAGCAGACCTTGCTGCTCGACCTCGGCTTGCCACGTGGCGACAGCCTGGCCCTGCTCGGGCTGGAGGCATCATTTTATTTCGGCGATGCCTTGCGCCACCTGCGCCGCCTCGACACCACGCTGATCGACAGTGCCTTCACCCGCGACAAGGGTGGCCTGCGCCTGCTGAGCTATGCCGAGAACGATGATCCGCTGCGCCAGACCAGCGCCGCCGAGCTGTACATGCTGCTCAGTGCTTTGCGCCAGCACTTCCAGCACATCGTCGTGAACCTGACTGGGCACGCCGACAGCGAAGCGCTGCGCACCATCGTCAGCCATTGCGACAAGCTGATCGTCTACACCGACCAGAACATCCTGGACTGCCGGCGCAACCTGGAAGTCCTCGAACTGTGGCGCGACCGCGGCATCAAGCTTGAGCATGCCAGCTTGTTGGTGGACCGCTTCCTGCGCAATGTCGCCCCGGATGCCGAGGCGCTCGCCAAACGCTATGGCCTGCCGCTGCTCAAGGTGATGCCGGACTGCCCCGAAGTGCGCCTGAACGTTAAGAACCAGGGCCTGAGCCTGTTCGAGCTGGCCCCGCGCGAAGGCCTGACCCAGGCCCTGCGTGCCCTCGGCGAACGCCTGGCGCGGCGCTCGGAAAACCTCGCCCCACCGAGCTTCCCCTGGCTGCGTCGGCTGTGGGGTAGCAAATGAGTGGCGATGAGCCCTTTGGCGGTCAGCGCCACGCGTCGGGCGACCCCCACGCGCTCAAGCGAGCGCTGCACCGCTTTGCGATCGACGCCATCGAGGACAGCGGACGCAACCTGCTCGAAGGCGCACGCCCGGCCTTGACCCAGTTCGTCCTCGAGCAGGTGGGAGACTACGTCGGGCGCTTGCGCCTGGCGCTGTCGCGCTACGAAATGGAGCGCCTGGCCGAGGAACTGGTCGATGAACTCACCGGCTTCGGCCCGCTGGAAGTGCTGCTGCGCGATGCCAGCGTCACCGAGATCCTGGTCAACGGCCCGCACCGGGTGTTCGTCGAGCGGGCCGGGTTGTTGCAGCAGACCGACCTGCGCTTCATCGATGCGCACCATGTCGAGCGGGTCATGCAGCGTATCCTCGCGCCCCTGGGGCGACGCCTGGACGAATCTTCACCGATGGTCGATGCGCGCCTGCCCGATGGCAGCCGGGTCAACGCAATCATCCCGCCAGTGGCGCTGGACGGGCCGTGCCTGTCGATCCGCAAGTTCCGCCAGGACATGCTCAAGAGTGCCGACCTGCTGGCTACACGCGCGATCGATCAAGCCATCTTCGATTTCTTCGAACGCGCCGTGGGCCGTCGTTGCAACATCCTGGTCAGCGGCGGCACCGGCACCGGCAAGACCACGCTGCTCAACATCCTTAGCCAGATGATCGCGCCGCGCGAGCGCCTGGTGACCATCGAGGATGTTGCCGAGCTGCAACTGCATCATCCCCACGTGGTGCGCCTGGAAACCCGCCCACCGAACGCCGAGGGCCATGGCGAGATCAAGCCCAGCGAGCTGATCCGCAACGCCCTGCGCATGCGTCCTGACCGCATCATCCTTGGCGAGATCCGCGGCGCCGAGGTGCTCGATGTACTCACCGCGATGAACACCGGCCACGACGGCTCGATGAGCACCGTGCACGCCAACACCGCGCAGGATGCCTTGCTGCGCCTGGAAACCCTGGTCGGCCTCAGTGGCCGGCAGATCGCCGAGAAGACCTTGCGCCAGATGATCTGCGCGGCACTGGATGTGGTGATCCAGTTGACGCGTTTGCCGGATGGTCGGCGTTGCGTCAGCGAAGTGCTGGAGGTGGTCGGCATACGTGAGGATGTGTATGTGACCAACACCCTGTTCCGCTTCGACCGGCGCGGTGGTGAGACCTTCCTGCGCGAGGCGCCGAACCCGGCAGGCAGCAAGCTGCGCCAGGACGGTGTGGCGTGATCGGGCCGTTGCTGCTGGCGCTGGCACCGCTGCTTCTGGGGTGCGCCCTGCTGCTGTTTCGCCTGGGGCTGTACAAGCGCGGCGAGGAGCGCGTCCTGCAGCGTCTGGGGCGCGCTTACCAGGCGATTCGAACGGGCAGCGCCCGGCGCGACTGGCTCGACCCGCTGCTGCAGCGGGCCGGCCTGGTCAGCGCTGATGTGCGTTTGCAGCGCTGGTTGCTGATGTGGGGCGCGCTGGCATTGCTGGCGATGCTGCTGGCCGGTTGGCTGGCCGGCCTGATGGTGCTGCTCGGTGCGCCGCTGTCGGGCTATCTGTACTTGAGTTGGCGATGCCGCCGGCGCATGCGTCAGCTCGTCGAGCAACTGCCGGGTCTGCTCGACTACAGCGTGCGCAGCCTCAAGGCCGGTCGGACCCTGAGCGATGCGGTGCTCGGCGGCATCGACGGCACGCGCGAACCGCTGCATTCGACCATGGGCCGTGTGCGCCGCAATGTGCAGATGGGCGTGCCATTGGAGGATGCGCTGAGCGAGCTGGCCGAGCTGTACGACCAGGACGAGTTGCGCCTGTTCGCCCTGGGCCTGCGCATCAACCAGCGCTACGGCGGCAATGCCAGCGAGCTGATGGAAAACCTGATCAAGCTGATCCGCGAACGCGAGCAGGGCGCGCGCCAGCTCAAGGCCATGACCGGCGAAACCCGCGTCACCGCCTGGGTGCTGGGGGCCTTGCCGCTGTTCATGGTCGGCTACTTCCTGACGGTCAACCCTAACTACCTGATGAGCCTGTGGCGCGACAGCAGCGGGCAGTGGCTGCTGTTCCTGGCCTTTGCCCTGCAGGCGCTCGGCTGCCTGGTGTTGTGGCGCATGATGAGGAGTCTTTGACATGGCCCTGCTGATTTGCGCGCTGTGCCTGCTTGTCGCCGCCCTGTTGCTGGGGCTGCAGGCCTCGCGCCAGTTACGTGCGCGCTATCTGGTTGCGCGGCGCCTGCAAGGGCGCCTGGCCCGCGAGGAACGCCTGGGCGACATGCTCCACTGGCTGGGCAGCAGCCCGCTGGGGCAACGCTTGCAGACGCTCGACGGGGAAACCCATGGCCTGCTCGAGCGGATTGGCTGGCGTCGCAGTCGCCAGCGCGCGCTGTTCGCCGCCGTGCAACTGGGATTGCCGTTGCTGGCCATGGGGCTGGCGTTGCTGCAGCATGCCTTCATCGGCGTCGATGCCCTGCATTGGCTGGTGCTGCCGGTGTGCGCACTGGTGATCGGCTACCTGTTGCCCAAGCGCCTGTTGGCGCTGGCAGCTACGCGCCGGCAACAGCGTATCGCGCAGGAGGTCAGCCTGATGATTCCGCTGCTGCGCATCCTCTTCGAGACGGGGCTGGCCGTGGAGCAGGCGTTACGTGTGCTCAGCCAGGAAGGGCGGACACTGGTGCCCGAGATCAGCGAGGAGCTGCGTCAGGTGTTGCAGCGGGTGGATTCAGGGCTGTCGCTCGGCCCGGAGCTGGAGAAAGCTGCGCAGGTGCTGGCAGTGGATGAGTTCTCCGACACTTGCGTGATCCTTCAGCAGTTGCTGGTGCAGGGGAGTGGCGGGATGAAGTCGCTGCTGGCGCTCAAGGCGCTGCTCGACGATCGACGCCTCACGCACTTGCAGGAGCGGGTGTCGAAGATGTCGGCAAAGATGTCGGCGGTGATGATGGTGTTCCTGTTCCCGGCCTTGCTCATCGTCCTGGCCGGGCCAGGTTTTACTGCGTTGGCACGGGCTTTGGGCGTCTAGGAGGAGAAGGATGAAAAAGATCCTGTTGTTCACCGGCATGCTGCTGCTGGGCGGTTGTGCCGGGCAGTCGACGCAGGGGCTGGGGGCATTGTTCGGCGGCCCGGGCTGCAGCAAGCCGGATGCCGACCAGCAACTGGCGTTGAACCTGGCGGACGAGATGCTCAACGAGGGACGACCGCACGCCAGCCTGGCTCACCTCGAGCAGCTGCCCAACACCCTCGACCAGGTGCGTCTGCGCAAGGCCAGGGTCTCGCGCCTGCTGGGACGCAGCGAGGCCGAGCCCTTGTACCGCAGCCTGCTGGGTGGCTGCCTGGCGGCCGAAGGTGAACATGGGCTGGGCCAGCTCGCCTCGGCGCGTGGCGACGATGCGCAGGCCTTGCAGAACCTGCAGCGCGCGGTGCGCCTGGCGCCCACTGACGAGCGCGTGCGCAACGATCTTGGCGTGGTGCTGATGAACCTGGGGCGCTACGAGCAGGCACGCTTCGAGTTTCTCACGGCCATCGAGCTGAAGAATGACAACACCTTGGCGGCGGTCAACCTGGTGACCCTGTCGTTGGTACAGGACAACTGGCAACAGGCGACCGATCTGGTCGGCCGCCTGCACTTGCGCCCCGAGCAGTTCGCCGATGCCCAGGCGCGGGCCAGGCAGGTGAAATCCACCGGGCGTGGACCCATTGCCTTGGCCAATGGTGCCGAGGCGGTGGTCAATTGAGCGGGAGGAGGGTGGTCATGTTCAGGTATCTGATGGTGCTTGCCGGGTGTGCCGGCGTGTCATTGGCGATGGCCCAGGAGCCACCTCGCCAGCCAGAGGCGCAGACGGCCACCGAGGCGTTGCTGCGAGTGCAGTCCAGCGGTGAGCAGGCGTCGAACCGTTTGCAGGTGCAGACGGCCCGGGAGCGCGACCAGTCGATGCAACGCTGGCTGGACACCTACAAGTACGTGATCCCGGACTTCTATCGCTGGACCAAGGTGACGTCTTCGAACAACTGAGCGCGAGACCTGCAGGCGCGGCGGACCACCGCGCCTGCAGCTGTGAACGGCCTAGTGGGTAGTGAACCGCTGGTGCAGCGCCGATGAGCGCGGCGTCAGGGCCAGGGCCAGTTGGGTGCGGTTGTGCATGTGGGTCAGGCGCAGCACCTGCGACACATAGAGTTTCACCGTGTTCTCGGTGATCCCCAGCTCGCAGGCGATCTGGTAGTTGGTCTTGCCCTTGCTGACCAGCTTGGCCACTTCCAGTTGGCGCGGCGAGAGCTTTTCGAACACCGGTGGCAGCTCGCCCTCGAGTTCTTCCACGTCACCGGCCCGGCGATGAGTGCCCTGGCCGCGGGCCTTTTCCAGGTCGTGGTAGAGGTCGTCGATGGATTCGGCCAGCTCCTGCAGGCGCTGGTTCAGGCTGCCCAGCTCGCGGAAGTTGCGGCGCCGCTCCATCAGCGCTGCTTCCTGGCGGCGCAGGCCTTCGAGCAGCTCTGGCAGGTCCATGGGCTTCTGGTAGTAATCGGAAAATCCTTCGCGCAGGGCGCGGATGACATCCTGCTTGTCGGCGCGGCCGGTCAGCATGATCGCCTCGAACAGCCGCTGCTGCCCGGCGATGTTCTTCAGTGCGCGCATCAGCGCGATGCCGTCCTGTTCGGGCATGTGCAGGTCGCACAGCACCAGGCCGATGGACTCGTCCGCGCCGTAGCGCTCGATGGCCTGCGCGGTGGAGTGCGCCGGCACACAGTGGTAGCCCGCACTTTCGAGATATTCGCAAAGCTCTTCGACGATCAACGGCTGATCGTCCACAACCAGTACTTTCACCTCACTAGCAGACTTGTTCACGTTCAACTCCCTGTTGGTACGGGCCCCGCTCCGTTGGCCAGACAGCCTGGCCGTTTAGAAAAGTAGTCGCACTTTGCAATTATGTACAAGGTCTATACACGCGGAATCGACCCACTGGTCATTCATTGGATCCAGACAGCGGTCAGGAGAAACCCGGCCAGCACGTAGGGTGCGAACGGTTGCTTGTCGCCCACCTGTTCGGCCAGGCGCTGCAGGCGCTTCTTCACCTTGGGGTTGGCCAGGGTCCACAGGCGGCGTCGGCCAAGCATCCACACCAGCACTGTCACGCCTGCACCGATGAAGGTGCCGAGCACGTACTGGTGGCTGGTGGCCAGAGCCAGGGCGCCGAGCAGTTTCACATCACCGGCGCCGAAGCGGCCGAGCATGTAGCCGGGAAGGGTCAGCAGCATGACGATGGCCAAGGCCCAGCCCGCATCGCTGGCATCGGCACCGATCCAGCTGTGCCCGGTGGCGAACAGCCAGGCCAGGGCGCAGGCTGCGACACCCAGGGTCAGGGTGTTGGAGATCTGTCGTTCACGGACATCTTGTTCGGTGCACAAGGCAAGCCACATCAGGAGAACAATGCTTTGCATTGGCAAATGGCCATCCCTATTCGTTGAGCGGGTTCTATGCTGTCACTCAGGACTTCTAGTCAGGGTAGACGTGATCATGCGAGCAAGCCCGGCAGTACGGCAAAAAGGCGCGGCAGCCATCGAGTTTGTCGCAGTCTTCATGATCTTCTTCGCGGTGTTCTATGGCTTGGTCAGCTACAGCCTGCCGATGCTCATGCTGCAGTCGTTCAACCAGGCCAGCAGCGAGGCGGTGCGCCGCTGCGTGGCGCTGGACCCGAACAGCGCCACCTATGCCACCGATGTGCAGAACCTGGCGCGCCAGGTGATCACCCAGCAACTGAGCTGGATGCCCGCTGCACTGGACTTTCAGCCCGCCACCGATGCGCGGATCGTACTGGCGCCCGGTAACCTGCTGACCGTGACCATCGATTACCCGAAAAACAAACTGACCAATGTCATGCCGGTGCTGGTGCTGCCGCTGATCGGCGAAGTGCCGCGGCTGCCCCAGCGCCTGCAGGCCCAAGCGAGCCTGCAGCTGTGAGTGGCGTGTTCGATCGCTGGTTGGGGGGCCAGGCAGCGGTGGCCGAGGCGCCGTTGGCGGTTGGCCTGCAAGTGTGGCTCGACGAGCGGGGCCAGGTGCTGCGTCTGTCCGGACCGCTGCGCACCCTGCTGGCCATGCCGACCCACCACGCCACACGGGTGCAGGACTACCTGCAGCACCATAGCTGGCTGGTACTCGAAGGCGATCCTGCCGATTGGCAGGGGCAGCCGTTGGATCTGGATTTTCGTACCGTGCACGGCCATACGCTGCACACTCGCGGTTGGCTGCAGCGTCAGGCCGAGGGCTGGTTGCTGCAGTTGTTCGATATCGGCGACCTGTTGCGCGCGCATGACCACGAAGCGCAACGCTTGAGCCTGCAGCGCCTGGCTGGCGACATCGGCCGTGCGGTGCGCGAGTGTGGCGAGGAGCGCCTGGCGCAGGTCACCGGCGAGCAGTTGCGGCGCCTGGTCGAGCACTGGCAGGTCGATTCGGTGCGCCTGATGCTGCTTGAGGCCGGCGTCTGGCGCAGTCATGCCGACAGTGGCGATGACTGGCCCTGGGCCGACGACGGGCAGCTGCGTCCTTGGCTTGAGAGGTTCGCGCTACGGGGTGAACTCGATGCGTCCGAGCGCTCCGAGTTGCAAGTATTGTGCGGCGGTTTGCCGGTGTCGCTGCTGCCCTACCGGCTGGGGCCGGATATCCAGGCCTGCGTGCTGTGTGTGGCGAGCGGGACGCCGCCTGTGCACGAGGCGCAGGAGTGGCTCTTGCAGGCGTTGCTGGACCCGTTGCTGGCGCGCCTTCGGCAGCGCCAGTTGCAGTGCAGCGACCAGCACCTCGACGCGCTGCAGCGGCAATTGGGCGCCGGTTGGTGGGAGTGGCCACTGCAGGGGCCGCTGCAGTTGGACCCAGCCTTGGCGGCCAGTGTCGACCTGCCACGTGAAATCACCGTCGAGCAATGGCTGGCGCGGGTGCACCCGGCAGATCGCGAGGCCGCGCAACTGGCGCTCGAGCAACTGCTCGAAGGCCGTGCCCTGAGCCTCAGTCTGCGCCTGCAGGAGCACGCCCCTCAGATCAGCCCACGCTGGCTGCACTGGGTGGGGCAACTGCAGGGTCGCCAGGTGCGCGGCTTTCTGCTCGACATCAGCGCGCTCAAGGCCCAGGAGCTGCAGGCGGGCGCCGCCCGTGCACGGCTGGAGAACCTGATCGCCAGCTCACCGGCAGTGATCTACATCCAGCGCTATGCCGAGGGTGCGCTGCACAGCGAGTTCTTCAGTGCCAGCCTGGCGCCGATGCTGGGCTGGCCCAGCGACAGCGAACTGGCCCGTCAGCCGGGGTTGGCAGTGCATCCCGATGACCGCAGCCTGTGGCTGGAGCGCACGCGTACGCTGCTGCGCGATGGCCAGGCGCGCTGTCGCTATCGTCTGCGCGACCAGGCGGGCGGCTATCACTGGGTACTCGATGAAGCCCGTCTGCTGCGCGACGACCTCGGTCAGCCTGTGGAGGTGGTCGGGCTGTGGCTGGATGTCAGTGAGGCGACCGAGGCCGCCGAGCGCGTGCGCCACAGCGAGGAGCGCTACCGGGTGCTGGTGGAGGATTCGCCGGCGATGATCTGCCGCTATCGTCCCGACCTCGAACTGCTGTTCGGTAACCGTCCGCTGGCCGACCATCTGGAGTGTGCGCCGCAGCAGCTTGCCGGCATGAACCTTGGCCAGTGGATGTCCGACGCTCAACGCAGCGCGTTCCTTCAGCGTCTGGCAACGCTGACCCCGGAGCGCCCCTTGAGCAATGCAGAAGTCTGCCTGCAGCTGCCGGGGCGGGAAAACGCCTGGTGGGTGTGGGCTGACCGCGGCCTGTTCGACGCGCAGGGGCAGCTCCTGGAAATCCAGGCGGTAGGGCGGGACAACACCGAGGTGCGCCGCAGCCAGCGCCAGTTGCTGCAGGGGGCGAAGATGGCGACCCTCGGCGAGCTGGCGACCGGGTTGGTGCACGAGATCAACCAGCCGCTGAACGTGATGCGCATGGCTGTGGCCAATACCTTGAAGCGCCTGGAGAACGGCGCAGCGGACACCGATTACCTGACCGACAAGCTGCACCGTATCGAGGCCCAGGTGGAGCGGGCGGCACGGCTGGTGGAGCACATGCGTGTCTATGGCCGTCGCTCTGAACCGGAGCGTCAGGTGTTCGTGGCCTGGGACGCGGTGGAGGGTGCGGTCGCGTTGCTGGCCGAGGGGCTTCGGGGCAAGGGTGTGGCCGTGCATATCGCGTCGCCCGAGTCGTCGTTGGCGGTGCAGGGGCATCAGGACCAGCTCGAGCAGGTGTTGATCAACCTGATGATCAATGCCCGCGACGCGTTGCTCGAACGCCAAGCCCTGGCACCGGCCATCCGGGTCAGCCAACAGCAGGTCGAGGGGCGCGTCTGCCTGCGGGTCGAGGACAACGCGGGCGGCATCGATCCGCGCCTGCTCGGACGCATCTTCGAGCCATTCTTCACCACCAAGCCCGCGGGTGTCGGCACGGGCCTGGGACTGTCGGTGAGCCATGGCATCGTCGAGGCCATGGGCGGCAGCCTCGAGGCACTCAACGGCCCCGAGGGCGCGTGCTTTTGCATACTGCTGCCGCTCTACAGTGCCAGTTGAGCACGGCCTGTCGAGCAACTGAGGTTGGCGCCGACCTCGGCGTTGACCAGGTCGATGCCCAGCACTTTCAGCAGCACGTTCAGCAAGGGGTCGAGCAGCGGGCTGAGCAGGCCTTTGATCAGCGGCTCGAGTATGGCCTTGACGCCATCGAGCACCCCACCCACCAGCACCAGCACCTGGCCCAGGCCGCTGTTGTTGGCGGTGGGCCGGTAGGCCTCCAGTTGAATGCCCAGCAGGGTGTCGCTGAGGCTGCCGACCACGTTGTCATTGGCGGTTCTCATGGGCAGGTAGGCAGGCTTGAGGCCGATGTTCGGCGGCACGCTGGTAGGGGCCTGGAAGGTCAGTGCGCGCTCCTGGGCGCCGCTGCCCAGCACCTTGCTGTCCACACGCAGGCCGACGCCGCCGCCGACGAAGGGGATGCGCTCCTCGCATTTGCCGAGCGGCAGGATCAACAGCCGGGTGCAGCGCTTGGTGCCGATGTCGATCAGCGGCAGCGCCTTCACGGCGGTAGTGCCGTTGGTGAAGAACTCATCCGGTGAGGCGAACTGGCCCACCGCGATCTTGACCGCCGAGCTCTGGTTGCGGGTGGTCAGGCGCTTGGGTGAGCAACTGAAGGTATCGGGGGCTGCAGGGTTCAGGCGGGTGCTGGCTTCGGCGACTTCAAGGCCGATATCCAGGTGCAGCTTGCCGGGCACCAGGACGATATCGCTGACCGTACAGGGCACGCCGAGCAGGCAGAGCACCGATTGCACGGTGGCGGCGAGGTTCAGGCTGAGCAGGTTGTTGATCACGTTGGTCAGCGGTGCGGCGAGTTCGAGCACGGCGTTGACCAGGCCGAAGATACCATCGAGCAAGGGCAGGTCGAGGGAGATCATCGCCCGCACCTGGGCAGTGTGTACGCGCAGTTCGTCGGTACGCGGGTCTCCGACCGAGGAGATCTGCTGCGGCTCGATGACCTTCAGGCGCACCCGTCCGTTGACCAGGCCGAGCACGTTGAGCGGCAGGTCTACGTTGGCGGCGCTTTCGCTGGCGGCCAGCTGGATCACGCCTTGGACCAGTTGCAGCAACTGGATGCTGGCATCCAGGCCAGCCTGGGCGGTGCCGTTCTGGATGTCGAGGATATCGCCCAGGCGCACCAGCGTGCCGTTGCCGGCCCCCAGGGCGACCTTGCCCAGGTTGGTCACCACCTCCAGCGCCGCGCCGCTTTGTTGCAACACCTTGACCGCCGCCTGCAGCAGTTGGGTGGCGGTGGCGTTGGCGTTGAGCAGCTGCTTGTAGTCGCCAACCGTGAGATTGAGGTCGACTGCCAATTGGTCGAGGTAGCTGAGCAGCTTGATGTCGGTGGCGGCGATGCCTTTCCAGCCGGCAAGGTCCAGTTGCACGCCACCGCCGAGGGCGCCAAGCAGGGCATTGAGCAGCACCGACTGACGCGAATCGACCGTGGCGAGAGTGGTGCGGATACTCAGCATTGCCTGCGGCGGCAGCGGCGCTGAAGCGACAGCGTGGGCTTGCAGGGTGGTGGTCAGCGGCACGCCATTGCCCTGGATCAGGGCATACACCCCCGCCGCGACGCTGGTGGTGACGGTGTTGCTGACATCGACCCGGATCGCTTCGTTGCGGTTGTCGTCGCGGGTGAAGCTGCGCAGGCTGTTGGCGCCGGTCTGCACGTAGCCGCAAGTGGCCTGCAGTGGGTTGCCAGGGGCGTGTCCGTTGCGGGTGGCAGCAGTACGGGCGATCGCAGTGGCCTGTGGGCCGGTGCCGATGCACACGGCGAACTGCCCGGCGGCTTCCAGCGCCGCCATGTCGGCGATGCGCTGCAGCTTGCGTTGTTCGAGGTAGAGCCGCCCACTGTCGATTGCCAGCAGCAGGAACAGCAGGGCCATACCGAGGGTGATCACGGCCATCAGGCCGATCGCGCCGCGTTGGCGCGCAGCGGAAGAGGAAACCACGGGCACTCCTTTGCAGGCCGAAGGCCGGCATCGCGATTGCGATTACAGGAGTGTAGTCACGGTGATGGCATCTTGCCTTTTCTCAGCCTTCACGCCGCCCGGTTGTAGGAGCGGGCTTGCCCGCGAAAAAAACACCGCGCTGCCTGGCACGGGCTACGCCCGTGTTCGCGGGACCATCGCAGCGGCGAACCGCCGCTCCTACAGATAGGCGTTGGGTTTCAGTGCGGTGGGTAGTTGCTCATCACCTGGGTCACTGTATTCTGGATCGCGGCGTTGCGCTCCTGCGGGCTCGGCGGGTAGTTGTTCATGACCTGTTCGGCGCTGCCGCGCCAGACCAGCTTGCCGTCCCGGCCATCGAACAGGTCCACCTGGATGGTCGCCACCTTGTAGTCGACGCTGCGGGTCTCGTTGTACATCGGCCCACCCCAGTAGCCTCCCCAATAGCCGCCCCAGGCACCGCCGTAGTTGGTGGTGATCTGTTGCTGGCGGTCTTCGACGATCAGGTAGGCACGCACCCTGACATCCGCCCGGGCACTGCCCGGGGCCGGGCGCAGGCCGCGCTGGTCGAGCTGGTCGGCCACGGCCTGGCGGATGCGCTGCTCGGTGAGGTCGCTCTTGATCCGCGGATCGTCCGGGCGATACTGCAGCGCCGGTTCCTGCCAGGCCCAGCTGCGGTAGGCGGCGAAGTCGCGGCTGGCATCGAAATCCTGGGTGACGTTGTTGCTGGAGCAGGCAGCGACCAGCAACGCGAAGGACAGCAGAACGAGACGGCGCAACATGATGATTCTCCTGACGCGTTAACTGGGAGGGTAGCCACTGAGGGCCTTGCGCACCGACTCGCGCAGGGCGTTTTCACGGTCCCGTGGCGAGCCCTTGTCGCTGCCGCTTTCGGCGCTGGCACTCCACACCGGCTGGCCGTTGCGGGCATCGAACAGGTCGATGCGCACCACCATCACCTCGACTTCGTAGGTGCGCACGATCGGTACGCTGCCGTAGGCACCATAGCCGTTGCGGTAGCCGCCATAGCCGATGCCGCCGTAGGGGGCAGGGCCATAGTAGGGGTCGTAGTCGTAATCGCGGACCTGGCGCAGGCGGCGTTCCAGGCGCAGGTTGGCGCTGACCAGCAGGTCGCCGCTGGCGCCGCGTGCCGGGCGCAGGCCGTGCTGGTCGAGCGCACCGCTGATGGCATCGGCCAGTTGCGCAGGGTCGGCATTGGCGCTGCCGCTGGGTAACTGGCCGTTGCGCCAGCTCCAGCTGCGGTAGCGGCCATAGTCGCGTGGCGCGGCCGGGTAGGCGCTGGCGTCGAATGTGGTCGCGGCCTGGGGCGGAGCCGGTGGCAGTGGCCGGGAACTGGCGACATAGGGATTGCTGCTCTGGCACGCCGCCAGGGCGAAGGGGAGCAAGGCCAGGCACAACAGACGGTACGGCATGTATTCCTCCCGGCAGGCGAGATCAGCGTGGGCGACAGGTCCAGTGCAGGTAACGGCCGAGCCCGGCGAAGCTTGGGTGACGGCGGTGGGCCAGTTCCATTTCCAGCAGGTCGAGCAGTTCGGCCTTGTCCTGGAACTCCTTGGGCATGTAGTCGTGGAACACTCTCACGCCACTCTCGCTTTCGACCTGCCACAAGGGTTCAAGTTGCGCTCGCAGTTCTCGCGGATCAAGGGGTTTTTGCGGGGTGAGACTCTGTTTTTCCCCGGCCAGACGGTCGCTGCGCAGCTTGCGGAAGTGACCCTTGAGCAAGTTGCGGTAGACCAGCGCGTCGCGGTTGTAGAACGCCAGCGACAGCCAGCCACCCGGCGCGGTCAGTTGGTGCAGCACCGGCAGGATGCTGTGCGGTTCGGCCAGCCATTCGAGCACCGCGTGGCACAGCACCACATCGAAGGGCTCGGTGAGCTGACCGAGCAGGTCCTGCCAGGGGGCCTGGATGAAGGTGGCGGGTTGGTTGGCCTCGGCGAAGCGCGCGCGGGCGCCGTCGAGCATCGGCACGGCGGGCTCGGCCAGGGTCACCTGGTGCCCGCGCTGCGCCAGCCACAACGCCATGTGTCCCAGGCCTGCGCCAATGTCGAGGATGCGCAGGGGGCGGTCGGGCAGGCTTTCGGCCAGGTCGGCCTGCAACACCGCCAGGCGGATCGCGCCTTTGGCCCCGCCGTAGATTTTCTCGGCGAAGCGGCTGGCCAGCTCATCGAAATGACGGTCGTTCATCGGGCGAAGCGCCTCTCGCTGTCGGCGAGCTTGGCCCGCACCACGCTTTCCATGTCCAGCCCCAGCTCGCTGCACAGCAGCAACAGATAGAGCACCACATCGCCGACTTCCTGGCCGGCGTGGGCGAGCTGCTCGGGGGCAAGCTGGCGTGACTGGTCTTCGCTCAGCCACTGGAAGATTTCCACCAGCTCGGCCATCTCGACGCTGGCGGCCATGGCCAGGTTCTTAGGGCTGTGGAAGCCGCGCCAGTCGTTGTTGTCGCGGATCTGGTGCAGGCGATCGGTCAGTTCTTGCAGGTTCATCGAGGGCTCTCCTTCTGGCGCATAGCTTCAGGTGCGCCAGGGAGCAAATCAAGTGAATTGGAGGCCATTGTTGGGGGCAAAGGGGGAGGGCTCAGCGCGCGCTTGACCGGTTACAGGGCGCTCCATTTGCCGGTCATGTGCAGCAGGCCCCCGTGTCCCGTCAGATTGAGTTGCCCTTGTGGCCCTGCGGCACTTGCGCCGAGCACCACCTCCGACGGCAGGCGCACCGGCTTGTGGAAATCCACCGCGAACCCATAACCCGCCACCGGCAGATGCCCGCGCAGCGCCGCCAGCGCCATGGCCTTGTTCCACATGCCATGGGCAATGGCCTTGGGGAAACCGAACAGCCGGGCACTCGCCGCGCTCAGGTGGATGGGGTTGTAGTCGCCGCAGACCTTGGCGTAGCGTCGGCCGATATCGCTGTCGGCGTACCAGCGCGTCACTTCCGGCGCTTCGCTGGTCGGCTCATCGTTGCTCTGGTCCGTTTCGCCTTCGAGCTTCAGCCCTCGCACAAGCATGCGGCTGGTTTCGCGCCAGAGCAGCCCCAGCCCGTCGTGGGCCTCGGTGATCAGGTCGAAGGTGCCACCCTTTGCATGTGCCTGCAGGTTGTCGGCATGCACGGCAAAGCGCAGGCCCTCGATGGCGCCCAGTGGGCGCAGCACCTGGATCTCGTTGTGCAGGTGCACCAGCCCGAGTAGCGGGAAGGGAAAGTCGCTGGCGGTCAGCAGCTGCAATTGCAGGTTGAACGCGACCACGTGCGGATAGGTAGGCGGCAGGCGACCCTCGTCGCTGAAGTGGCACAGGCGACGATAAGCCGCAAGGTTCGTTGGGTCGACCCGCAGGAAGCAGCGCAGGCCACCTGTGGGCAGGCGGTCGCCACTGATCTTGCGCTTGCCGAGCGCTCGCAGATAAAGCCTGGTGCGGGTCTCGGGGGTGTGCAGGTCCTGCCATGTCCGGTTCATGTTCATGCCCCCATCAGTGCTTGCCCGCAGACGCGCAGGTACTGGCCGCTGACCGCACCAGTGCCGGGCTGGGCGAGCCAGGCGACGGCCTCGGCGACGTCTTGTGGGCGCCCACCCTGGCCCAATGAACTCAGGCGACGGCCAGCCTCGCGCAGACCCATGGGCATGGCGGCGGTCATGTGGGTTTCGATGAAACCGGGGGCCACGGCATTGATGCTGGCGCCCTGCTCGGCAAGCCTCGGCGCCCAGGCCTGGGCGAAGCCGATCAGGCCGGCCTTGCTCGCGGCGTAGTTGGCCTGGCCACGGTTACCGGCGATGCCACTGACCGAGGCGAGCAGCACGATGCGCGCATTGTCGTGCAACTGGCCGGCGTCGAGCAGGGCCTGGGTCAGCACTTGAGGGGCCTTGAGGTTGACGGCCATGACCGCGTCCCAGTACTCCGGAGTCATGTTGGCGAGGGTCTTGTCGCGGGTGATACCGGCATTGTGCACGACGATGTCGATGCCCGTCGGCAGGCCTTCCAGCAATTGGGTTGCGGCGTCGCTGGCGCAGATATCCAGCGCCAGGGCTTGGCCGCCGATACGTGCGGCAAGGGCATCGAGGTCTTTCTGTGCCGGCGGCACGTCCAGCAGGACCACCTCGGCGCCGTCACGGGCCAGGGTCTCGGCGATGGACGCACCGATGCCACGGGCGGCGCCGGTGACCAGCGCACGCTTGCCGGCCAGGGGCCGAGTCCAGTCCTGTACCTGGCTTGTACAGGCTTCGAGGCGCAGGACCTGCCCGGACACGAACGCGCTCTTGGGTGAAAGGAAGAAGCGCAGCGCACCTTCGAGCTGATCCTCCGCGCCGGAAGCGACATACAGCAATTGGGCCGTTGCGCCGTTGCGCAGCTCCTTGGCCAGCGAGCGGCTGAAGCCTTCGAGGGCACGCTGGGCGACGCTGGCCTGGGGCGCTTCGACCTGTTCGGGAGGGCGTCCGAGGATCACTACATGGGCGCAGGGCGCCAAGCTGCGCAGCAGCGGCTGGAAGAATTCGCGCAACTGCCGAAGCTCATCGCTGTCGGACAGATGACTGGCATCGAACACCACTGCCTTGAGTTTCGGGCCGAGCCCGGCGACCCAGGCGGGGGCTGCGAGGTTTTCGCCAGCAAAGCTGTAGCACTCGTCGGTGAGTGCCGGGGCGATGGCTTCGACCTTGCGCACCAGCGGCCCGCCGCCCAGCACCAGTGCGCCTTCGATCGGGCGCAGGCGCCCGGCCTGCCAGCGCTCCAGCGGCGCCGGACGCGGCAGGCCGAGGGCGTCGACCAGGCGGCGGCCGAGGTTGGAGTTGGCAAAGCCGAGATAGCGGTCGCTCATGGTGCGGGTCTCCCTGAAGGCAAGCATGCAAGTGTGGACCATGTTTGTGGCAAGGTCGTTCGAATGTGGCAAAAACGCCTAGGCTGTAGCCAACCTAGCCGAAGTGACGGGCTTTGAGACCGTCATCCAATCGGATCAAATTGTTTCAGGAGGAATCAGCGCATGCACTCACCTCGACGGGTCGCGATCCTGGGGGGCAACCGTATCCCCTTCGCCCGCTCCAATGGCGCCTACGCCACTGCCAGCAACCAGGCAATGCTCACCGCCACCCTGGAAGGCCTGGTGGAGCGCTACCGCCTGCATGGCCAGCGCCTGGGCGAGGTGGTGGCAGGTGCGGTGCTCAAGCATTCGCGCGACATGAACCTGACCCGCGAGTGTGTGCTGGGTTCGCGTCTGTCTCCGCAAACACCCGCCTACGACATCCAGCAAGCCTGCGGCACCGGCCTTGAGGCGGCGCTGCTGGTGGCCAACAAGATCGCCCTCGGGCAGATCGACAGCGGCATAGCTGGTGGCGTCGATACCACTTCGGACGCGCCGATCGCCATCAATGAGGGGCTGCGCCGGGTCTTGCTGCAGGCGAACCGGGGCAAGACCCTGAGCGAGCGCCTGAGGCCCTTCCTGAATGTACGTCCGAGTTTTCTGAAGCCTGAGTTCCCACGCAATGGCGAGCCACGTACCGGGCTGTCGATGGGCGAGCACTGCGAGCGCATGGCTCAGACCTGGCAGATCGGACGCGCCGAACAGGACGAACTGGCACTGCTCAGTCATCGCCATCTGGCCGCGTCCTACACCGAAGGCTGGCATGACGACCTGCTCACGCCCTACCTCGGCCTGACCCGCGACAACAACTTGCGTGCGGACCTCACCCCAGAGCAGTTGGCCAAGCTCAGACCGGTGTTCGACAAAGGTGCCCAGGGCACCCTGACTGCCGGAAACTCCACGCCGCTGACTGATGGCGCCTCGTTGGTGTTGCTGGGCAGCGAGGCCTGGGCCGAGGCGCGCGGTTTGCCCGTACTCGCCTATCTGGTCGATGGCGAGACCGCGGCGGTGGACTTCGTCAAAGGCCAGGAGGGGCTGCTGATGGCGCCGGTTCATGCCGTGCCGCGGCTGTTGGCGCGTAATGGCCTGAGCCTGCAGGACTTCGACTACTACGAAATCCACGAGGCCTTCGCGGCCCAGGTGCTCTGCACGCTGAAGGCCTGGGAGGACGATCGGTACTGCCGAGAGACATTGGGGCTGGAGGGGGCATTGGGGACGATCGATCGCAGCAAACTCAACGTCAAGGGCAGCTCGTTGGCCGCCGGGCACCCCTTCGCCGCCACCGGCGGGCGGATCCTGGCCAACATGGCCAAGCTGCTGGCCACGGCGGGCAAGGGACGCGGGCTGATCTCGATCTGTGCGGCGAGCGGGCAGGGGGTGACGGCGATCGTCGAGCGCTGAGGTGTTAACCTTGTCCGATCCAAGACAAAAAACAGTGCCATGCAGACCCTCGGACAGATTTCCGCCCCCCGCGCCATCCCCGACCTCGAGCAACTGCCCAGGCCACTCTACGCCCGTGCCGAAAGCCTCGGCGCGGGCTCCTGGACCACGCGCCACCGGCACGATTGGGTGCAGTTTTCCTACGCGATCAGCGGTGTGCTGGGGGTCTACACCAGCGATGGCAGCTACTTCGCGCCACCGCAGTGGGGGGTGTGGATTCCGGCTGGCATCGAACACGAAGTGGTGACTTCGATGCAGGCCGAGATGCGCAGCCTGTACGTGCGTCGCGATGCCTGTACCTGGGCCGCCGACGAATGCCGGGTACTCGAAGTGACGCCGCTGGCGCGGGAGCTGATCAAGCAGTTCTGCCAGATGCCCGCGTCGTATCCCGAAGGCGACAGCGCCGAGGCGCGTCTGGTAGCCGTCTTGCTCGACCAGTTGCAGGCGTTGCCGCAGGTGGGGTTTTCGCTGCCGCTGCCGCGCCATGCCGGGTTGCTCGCGCTGTGCAATCAGTTGATCGCCGCGCCCGACCAGGCGCAGACCCTGCAGCAATGGGCGCTGCAACTGGGGTGCTCGGAGAAGACGCTGATGCGCCTGTTCCAGCGTGAGACGGGGCTGAGCTTCCGTAACTGGCGCCAGCGCATGCGGCTGTTGTCGTCGCTGGCGTTGCTGGAGGCGGGGGAGAGCGTGACCGATGCAGCACTAGGCTGCGGGTATGACTCGACATCGGCCTATATCGCGGCGTTCAAGCAACTGTTCGGTGCGACGCCTGGGGAGCTTCGTTTCTAACGACGACCGACCAAGTCTTATCAGGCGTTATTTCGAACGGTCAATGCGAACAACTCGCTTCTCACGATCAATACGGAACTGTCTGACCGATCTTCCTTTTGCTCCAACGTAACGTCCGCCTCTCGAGCCAATATCCTGAGAGGCATTTCCATGACTGGATCACTAATTTTACTGCGGCGCCATCCGCTGGCGGCAACCCTGACGTTCACTTTGGGCGCAAGTCTGGCTGCCAATGCCGCGGACTTGGGGCCTGGCGAGTTTGCGCTGGTCTCCCCTGGAGACCCTGTCGAGGATTGGCACCTGGGCAGCGGGGCGCGTCTTGACGTGCGCCCGGGCGCCGAGACCGGACGTATCACTGGATTCGACGGCGGTCAGGTCAACGTCGAGGGAGCCAAGGTGAGTTCGACCGACAGGGCTGCGATCAGCATCGTGGATGGTGCGGTCAACCTGACCAATGCCACGGTAGTCAGCACAGGCTCCATCGGTATGGCCCTTGGAACGCTGGGCGATGACACTTTGACGTCTACGGCGATCTTGAGCGGCAGCAGTGTGCGCGGTGCCACCACTGGGGTGGAGTTGGACTCGGCTGATCTGCACGCGCGCAGTTCGCGCATCCACGGTGACAGAGCAGGTGTTGTACTCAAGGGCGGAACACTTGCGTTGCATGAAGGGACCGTGGTGTCGGGGGACGTCGGTCTGGAAGTCGGTACACCGGAGTTCTGGCAAAAGGATCTGCCCAATCAGGTCGTTGTTCAAGCCAGTCTGATCGAGGGGCAGCAGGGTAGTGCGGTAGTGGTTCGTGACGCACAGGTGGATATCCGGGTCGCCGACGGAGGCCAACTCAAAGGCGACAACGGCGTGCTGCTTGAGGTCATCGAGGGCGGCGAGGCCTCGCTTCACGTGAGCAACAGTCGCCTGGAAGGCGACATACGCGTCGAGCAGGGTGCCAGTGCTGATATCACCCTGGACAATGCGGCGCACTTACGAGGCCAGCTACATAATGTCCAGCAGTTGCAGATTGGCGCGCAGTCCAGGTGGGAGACGATGGCGGACGCTCAGGTCGGGACTCTCGACTTGCGCCAGGGTTCGGTAGTCGTGCAGTCAGGCAGTATTCTGCGAGCCGACACCTTGCAAGGAGAGGGTACGTTCTGGCTCGACCATAGCCGCTTGCAGATAGACAGTCATGCCAGCGGCAGCTTTGCCTTGCACCTGGCAAGTTCTGGCCATGAGCCACAGGGGCCGGTGGTCGGAATCGGCAGTGGTGATGCGACGTTCGATCTGGCATCCGGCCCGGTCGATGCAGGGGCCTTTGCTCACGAGTTGGTCCGCGAAGGCGACCAGTGGAGTTTGCGGCCACAGGTCGACATGCGGGGCAAGGCGAGACTGAGCAATGCCGGTGAGACGGCGATGGCGTTCGACAGTTCGCTTGAAGCGGCGTCGCAGGTCGAGTCCCGATGGGTTGTCGGACGCCTCGAAAAAATGCGGACCAATGGTGGTTCAGCCGGGTTGTGGATGCATACCGGCACGACCGGCTTTGATGTCGACAGTGCAGTCGGCACCCGCTATACCCAGCGCGTTGGTGGCTTTGCCCTGGGCGCCGATACTTTGCTCGATGATACTTGGCGGGTCGGTGCGGCAGTGGGGCTCAGTCGTTCGGCGATTGGCCTGCAGCGCGGCTCATCTGCAACACTGAACAGCTACTTCTCCGCGTTGTATGCCGGTTGGGGCGACAACTCCGGTTACTACGCCGATGCTGCGCTCAAGCTCAACCTGTTTGACGGCACCATCGATGCCCGGGCTCACGATGGACGCAAGGTGTCCGGCAATCGCCGTCAGGGGGGGTATGGGCTCACGCTGGAGACTGGTCGTCGCTTGAGCCTTGATCAAGGTTGGTATTTGCAGCCTTTTGTACAACTGAGTGCCGCGATCGTGCAGGGGCAGCGCAGCAGCTTGAGTAATGGGCTTGAGGTCGAGTCATCCAACCAACACCTGAACATGGGGACGCTCGGTATCAAGGGGGGACGCGTCATCGTCTTGAACAATGGTCTGGAAATGTCGACCCACGGCCGCATCGCGGTGATGGACAACCTGGGCGGCACGCGCAGGGTCAGCCTCAACGGTCATGAACTCGACAACAGGTTCAGCAGCGGGCGCACCGAGATGGCATTGGGCGTATCGTCCGAGGTGCTGTCAGGCTGGACAATCAGCACGGAGGTCGAGGCTGCCCGCGGGCGCAATGTTGATCAGCGTTATGGAATCAACCTCGGCCTGAGCCACTCGTTCTGAGTGTGGCGCGCCACACCGAGGTTTGCAGTGTGGCGCGTGAACTTCAGGTCCTGAACCGCCGCACCAACGCATCCAGCTCGTTGGACAACCCTTCCAGGCTCTGGGAGTCCTGCCGCGCCGCTTGCGCAAGCTCGGCCACCAACTGCGCATCGCCGTGAATCTGGCTGATATGCCGATTGATGTCCTCGGCCACCTGGTGCTGCTCTTCGGCGGCGGTGGCGATCTGGGTGTTCATGTCGCGGATGATGTCCACTGACTCGCGGATCTGCCCGAAGCTGTCGCGCGCCAGGCCGATGCGGTTGACAGACTGCTGCGACACTTCAAGGCTGGCATGCATCTGTTCGGCCACCTCGGCGGTGCGGTTGGCGAGGTTGCCCAGCAGCCCGTCGATCTCGGCGGTGGAGTCGGCGGTGCGCTTGGCCAGGGCGCGGACTTCGTCGGCTACCACGGCAAAGCCACGGCCCTGCTCACCGGCGCGAGCCGCTTCGATGGCCGCGTTGAGGGCCAGCAGGTTGGTCTGTTCGGCGATCGAGCGGATGGTGCCGAGGATCGACTGGATCGCGTTGCTGTCACGCTCCAGTTGCTGGATCGACTGCGCCGACTGCTCGATCTCCTGGCTCAGGCGGTCGACGCTCTGCACCGCCGCATCGATCTGCTGCTGCCCCTCGCGTGCCTGTTGCTGGCCGCTGTCGGCCGACTGTGCGGCCTGGCTGCAGGAGCGCGCCACTTCGTTGGCGGTGGCGACCATTTCGTGAAAGGCGGTGGATACCATGTCCACCGCCTCGCGCTGACGGCCAGCGGCTTCGGCCATGTCGCCGGACACCCGGGTGGAACTGGCCGAGGTGCTGAGGATCTTGCCGGCCGCGCCGCCGATGTGCTGGATCAGGCTGCGGATCGCCCCCAGGAACTGGTTGAACCAGTTGGCCAGTTGCGCGGTTTCGTCGCTGCCTCGTACCTCGAGGTTGCGGGTCAGGTCGCCCTCGCCCTGGGCGATGTCTTCCAGGCCACTGGTGACGCTGTTGATCGGCCTTACGATGAGCTTGGCGAAGGCGGCGCCAGCCACGGCGAAGACGGCCGCCAGCACCAGTGCGAGCGTGCCGATCAGCCAGGTTAGGCGGGTGGTGGTCTGCATCACTTCGTCCTGGCGGATCAGGCCGATGAAGGTCCAGCCCAGGCGCTCGTCCGGGTAGATGTTGGCCATGTAGCGTTCGCCATCGAGGGTCACTTCGGCCAGGCCCTTGCCGGCCTTGGCCAGTTCGGCGTAGCCGCCACCGAAACTCTCCAGCTGCTTGAAGTTGTGGCTCGCGTCACGCGGGTCGACCATGACGTTGCCGTTGTTCTCCATCAGGATCAGGTAGCCGCTGTCACCCAGCTTGATCTGCTTGACGATCTCGGTCAGCCCCTTGAGCGAGACGTCGATGTTGACCACCCCGCCCGGGCTACCGAGCTGGTTGGCCACGGTGCGCACGGTACTGACCAGCACGGCGTCGTCGCCGGCCCAGTAGTAGGGCGCGGTGCGCAGGGTCTTGCCGGGGCTGGCCATGGCGGCCTGGAACCAGGGGCGGGTGCGCGGGTCGTAGCTGGCCATCTTCGGGTCACCGGGCCAGAACGCATAGCCGCCGTCTTTCATACCGTAGGACACGTAGGCGTAGTCGGGGTGGCTCTGGGCCAGGCGGGTGAACTGGTCGTACAGCGCCTTGTCCTGCTCGCCCAGGGGAATCTGCGCGGCGTCGGCGGCAATGTACTTCTTGAGGTTGTCGGCGCTGGCCGTGACCAAGGGCTGGCTGGCGAGGTACTCGACGTTCTGCGCAATGCCCTGGAAGAAGATGTTCATCGCGTTGCCGACCTGGCGGATTTCCCGGCTGCTGCCATCCAGGAAGTCGTCCTGCGCTTCTTCTCGCAGGTTCAGCACCACCACGGTGGCGACCAAGATGATGGGCAGGCCCGCAATGACGGCGAAGGCCCAGGTCAATTTTTGCTTGATGTTCATCCACGCTCCCGGATTTTTTCTTGTCGACGCATGAAACTGGTATGCAGGTCATCGGCAGAGCGCAGGAATATCTGAGTGAAACTCCCGTATTTATTGGATGAAACTTGATTTTAAGGTCGGTTTGGCCAGGTATGGCTAATATGGCATACCAAAATGCTGGCGTGGGTTGTCAGGCAGCCCACGCCAGCGTTCAGTGACAGCATCCACCTTCGTTCGCCAGGTCCCTGAGAATCGGGCAGTCTGGGCGATCATCGCCCTGGCAGTGGGCGACCAGCTCGCTCAAGGTGTCGCGCAGGCTCACCATCTCTTCGATCCGTCGGTTCAGTTCGTCGATATGCTGTGTCGCCAGTGCCTTGACGTCGGCGCTGGCGCGCTGGCGGTCCTGCCAGAGCGTCAGCAGCCGGGAGACTTCTTCCAGTGAGAACCCCAGGTCGCGCGAGCGCTTGATGAACGCCAGGCTGTGCAGGTCTTCCTGCTGGTACAGCCGATAGCCGCTGTCGCTGCGCAGCGCCGGCTTGAGCAGGCCGATGGACTCGTAGTAGCGGATCATCTTGGCGCTGAGCCCACTGCGCCGGGCGGCTTGGCCGATGTTCATGGCGTCTCCTTCGAAGCGATGCCGGTGGGCTTCCAGGTCTTGAGCCACAGGGCGTTGCTCACCACGCTGACGCTGGAGAGCGCCATGGCGGCGCCAGCCAGGACCGGGTTGAGGAAGCCAAAGGCGGCGAGCGGGATACCGATCAGGTTGTAGATGAACGCCCAGAACAGATTCTGACGGATCTTGGCGTAGGTCTTGTTGCTGATTTCCAGGGCTGCGGGCACCAGGCGAGGGTCGCCGCGCATCAGGGTGATGCCAGCGGCCTGCATGGCCACGTCCGTACCACCTCCCATGGCGATGCTGATGTCGGCTGCAGCCAGGGCCGGGGCATCGTTGATGCCGTCGCCGACCATGGCCACCACGCCGTTCTGCTTGAGTGCATTGACGGTGGCGGCCTTGTCGGCTGGCAAGACTTCGGCGTGCACATCGTCGATGCCCAGCGCCTCGGCGACCACCTTGGCGCTGCCGCGGTTGTCGCCGGTCAGCAGGTGGCTGCTGATGCCCTGTGCGTGCAGGGCCGCGATCGCCTGCTCGGCACCGGGCTTGAGGCTGTCACCGAAGGCGAACAGTCCGAGCACCCGGGCATGTGGTGCGCGCTCGATCAACCACGACAGGGTGCGACCTTCGCTTTCCCAGGTCTGGGCCCTGTCGAGCAGATTGCCTGGCTCAAGGCCGCTTTCGTCGAGCAGGCGCCGGTTGCCCAGGGCCAATACCCGGCCTTCGACCGTACCGGCGATGCCGCGCCCGGTGAGCGACTGGCTATCGCTCACCAGGGGAATCTCCAGCCCTTGCTCAGCGCCGGCATCCAGCACGGCCTTGGCCAGCGGATGTTCGCTGCCGCGTTGCAGGGCTCCGGCCAGGCGCAGCAGGTCGTGTGCGTCGCCGACGATGGCCTCGCTGTGGACGATGCGCGGGCTGCCGGAGGTCAGGGTGCCGGTCTTGTCGAAGACCACGCGATTGACCGCATGGGCTCGCTCCAAAGCTTCGGCGTCCTTGATCAGGATGCCATGGCTGGCTGCCACACCGGTGCCGGCCATGATCGCTGCCGGTGTGGCCAGGCCCAGAGCGCAAGGGCAGGCGATCACCAGCACGGCCACGGCGTTGATCAGTGCGTTTTCCAGCGGTGCACCGGCCAGCCACCAGCCGACCAGGGTGATCAATGCGAGCACCAGCACCGCCGGGACGAACACCTGGCTGACCCGGTCGACCAGCTTCTGGATCGGTGCCTTGGCCGCCTGGGCGTCTTCGACCAGGCGGATGATCCGCGCGAGTACGGTTTCGGTGCCCAGGGCCAGGGTGCGCACCAGCAGACGGCCTTCACCGTTGATCGCACCGCCGGTGACCTTGTCTCCGGGCTGTTTGGGCACTGGCAGGCTTTCGCCGCTGATCAGCGCTTCGTCGGCGTGACTGCTGCCTTCGATCACCTCGCCGTCGACCGGGAAGCGCTCGCCGGGCTTGACCAGTACCAGGTCGTCCAGGCGCAGCTGGCTGATCGCTACATCTTCCTCGCGGCCGTCGATCACGCGCAAGGCGCGCTCGGGGCGCAGGGCTTCGAGTGCGCGAATGGCGCTGGCGGTCTGGCGTTTGGCGCGGCTTTCCAGGTATTTGCCCAGCAGCACCAGGGCGATTACCACGGCCGAGGCTTCGAAGTAGAGGTGAGGTGGTTCCATGCCCGCATGGGCCTGGGACCATTCGTACAGACTCAGGCCATAGCCGGCGCTGGTGCCAAGGGCGACCAGCAGGTCCATGTTGCCTGCGCCGGCACGCACGGCTTTCCAGGCGGCCTTGTAGAACCGTGCCCCGAGGATGAACTGCACCGGGGTTGCCAGCACGAATTGCGCCCAGGCCGGTAACATCCAGTGCAAGCCGAACGGCTGCACCAGCATTGGCAGAACCAGGGGCAGGGCCAGCAGCAGGGCGGCGATCACCGCCAGGCGTTCGTTGCGCAGGCGTCGCTGCGCATCGTGGCGATCGTCATGGGCGGTACGTGGCAGGCTGGCGCTGTAGCCGGCCTTTTCCACGGCGGCGATCAAGGCGTCGTCGCTGACGCCTTCGAGTATCCTGAGGTGCGCGCGTTCGCTGGCCAGGTTCACGCTGACCTGCTCGACCCCGGACACCTTGCCCAGGGCGCGTTCGACGCGGCCGACACAACTGGCGCAGGTCATGCCGCCTACCTGAAGTTCAAGGGTGCGGCTCGGCACGCTGTAGCCGGCCTTGCGCACCGCTTCGAGCAGCTCCGGCAGGCTTTCGGCCGGGGCCTGGACCCTGGCCTGTTCGGTAGCAAGGTTGACGCTGACCTGTTCGGCGCCGTTGACTTTACGCAGCGCGCGCTCGACGCGACCCACGCAACTGGCGCAGGTCATGCCGGCGATCGGCAGGTCGAAGGTGGTTGATGCGGGCATGGGCTTTCCTCCGTGATCGAGCCTGCAGCATCAAGCTTGCCATGTTGGTAAGGTCAATACCCCAGGCCGGCTCGCTTCAATTCCAGCCCATTCTGGCCCACGGCGATCCGGTATTTGTTGATCTGGCCCGCCTGCAGGTTGAGGCGGGTGCTGCGTTGGTCCTCCACGCCGGGTGCACAACCGGGCACCTGCCCGGGCAGCAGGCGCAGGCGCACGTCCACCGGCCCTGGCGGCAGGTTGAACGAGGTCGATTGTTCCTGGAACACCCGCCCGGAGAGCTGGTCGTTGAGGTAGACACCGATTTCGCAGTTGGTGGCTACCTCCAGGCGCTCCCGGGAAATGATCAGCACGCTGTAGTCCGAATTGCCCTCGGCGCTGACCGGTGGCACGACGGCCACGGCACTCAGCAGTCCGACGAGGCCCAATGCTGCCCTGATCATGAAACTTCTCCTGGTTGGCGAGTCGTCAAAAGCGCAGCTTGGCCGAGCCGCACGCGGATTTCCAGCCCGGCCGTTTTGTGCAGAACTTGACCTTGCCATGATGGCAAGCTTGAAACTCTCTGCAAAACCCAGATGGAGGTAGTTCCGATGCAAGTCTTCAATGTGCAGGGCATGAGCTGCGGTCATTGCGTCAAGGCGGTGACCCGTGCGGTTCAGGAGCAGGATGCGACAGCGCAGGTGGAGGTCGACCTGGGGGCCAGGCAGGTGCGGGTTCAGAGCCAGCTCGGGGTGCAGCAGATCCTGGAGGCGATCCGTGAAGAGGGTTACCAGGCCGAGCCGGCCTGACGACTAGCGGTGGTGCCTGCTCCAGGGACCACCGTTTTCAGGTGTAACTGTTACAAAGCTTTTCATACCAGGCCGCCTCCAGTGCAGTTAGACTAGTCCGTTGCTTAGCCTGCTATGGATTTCCGATGAATCTGCGCACCCTATTGATCCTCGGCGCTCTTTCGGCCTTCGCGCCATTGGCGATCGACTTCTATCTCCCCGCCTTCCCTGCCATGGCCCAGGCCTTCGGCACTGATGAACAGCACGTCCAGACGACCCTGGCGGCCTATTTCCTTGGCTTGTCGCTTGGCCAACTGGCCTACGGTCCGATCGCCGACCGTTTCGGTCGACGCAAGCCACTGTTGTTCGGTATCAGCCTTTTCACCCTGGCGTCGCTCGCCTGCGCCTACGCCCCGGACCTCGACACGCTGGTCGTGGCGCGTTTCATCCAGGCACTGGGTGGTTGTGCGGGAATGGTGTTGTCGCGGGCCATCGTCGTCGACAAATGCGACGCCGTGGGGGCCGCCAAAGCCTTCTCGCAATTGATGCTGGTGATGGGGCTCGCGCCGATTCTCGCGCCGATGCTCGGCGGCGTCCTGATCAATGTGTCCGGCTGGCAGTCGATCTTCCTGGTGCTCAGCCTGTTCAGCGCCGCCTGCCTGCTGGCGGTGAGCCTGGGGCTGCCGGAAAGCCTGCCAGCCCACGTGCCGCGCCAGCCGCTGTCGGGTGCCTTGCGCCAGTACCTGCGGCTGCTGGGCGATCGGGTGTTCCTGGGGCATGCGCTGACGGGTGGCATCGCCATCGCCGGCATGTTCGCCTATATCGCCGGTTCACCGTTCGTGTTCATCAAGCTCTATGGCGTGCCGGCCGAACATTACGGCTGGCTGTTTGGCACCAATGCTGCCGGTTTCATCCTCTGTGCCCAGGTCAACGCCCGGCTGCTGGCCAAGCGCGGCCCAGCCTTCCTGCTGGCCCGAGCGGTATGGCTCTACCTGGCTGCAGGGGTAGTGCTGCTGGGGGTGGCGCTGCTGCATCCGACGCAGTTGTGGCCATTGTTGGTGCTACTGTTCGTGTGCATCGCCAGTCTGGGCTGCATCATTCCCAACGCCTCGGCTTGTGCTATGAACGGGCAGGGTGCCAGGGCCGGCAGCGCGTCGGCATTGATGGGCAGCCTGCAGTTCAGCGTCGCCGCAGGGGCCGCGGCGCTGGTGGGTGTCCTGCATGATGGCAGCGCAGTGCCGATGGCCTTGGTGATCAGCTTGTGCGGTGTGTTGGTGGTCAATGTCGCGATGCTGACTCGACGCCTTCAGTCCAGGCAGGCTGCATGAAGGGGTGAGGGGCCTTCAGGCGTGTCTCCAGAACGGCGACGAATGCCCGGGCCTCCGCCTCGCTGCGAAAACTCACCACATGTTGATCGAGCTGTACCTGCCAGGGGCAGTTGGGGTGGCGGTTCGATGTACTGACGACAATCTTCATCGCGGCATCCTCCTGTCGGGGTGAGAGCGAATCCAGTGTAGCGCTGTACCGATTGCCCGCCATGTGCCGCGACGACGTCCTGACTGGCGGTCACCCCCGGGGCGATGGGCTGACTCAATCAAGATACGAACCTTCGCTTTTCCTTGCCTTACTTGTGGAACCCTACTGTCGGCAATGTTCCGCTCTTGTGGCCTTTACCTGGCAGTGGATGTGGCTATGTCCGGGATGCTAGAGGGGATGCTGGTAGCGCTCGTCATTCACTGGCATTTCCCTATATCGCCAAGGGTGCCGCTACCCTCGGCCTTGTGCCGCAAACCGGTGGCCAAACCCACCTAGTACAGGGCTTTCGGCGGCTTATACTTGTCCCCGCAGGCCCTTGCAGCGAGAGCGGTTTCCCCATCAGGCGGGGCTTCCCATACAGCCTGACAGGCTGCACCTACACCTATCTGCCGCAACCTCTGGCGATTCCTACTGCCATGGATGGCCATTGGACAAGAAACGTGACTTTGCATGGAGTTGATGGAGCATGAAAGCAGTCAGCAGTATCAGTCAGATCGCCGCTCTGATGGCCGAGCCCAAGCGCAGTGCCATGCTCTGGGCCTTGATCGATGGTTCGTCCCGGCACGCTGATGAGTTGGCGCTCATGATCGGCGTCACTCCATCATCGGCCTGCGCCCACCTGTCTTTATTGTCGGCTGCTGGCTTGCTGCGCCTCGAGGCGCGTGGGCGCAAGCGCTATTTTCGACTGGCCACCCCCGAGGTGATCGCCGCGGTCGAGGCACTGGCCAGCGTGCAGCTTGGTGGCCGTGCCGAATGCCAAACATCGGTCAGGCCCCTGCAGGTGCCGCTGTCGTTGCGCAGGGCGCGACGTTGTGGTGACCACCTGGGGGGCGAGATTGCGGTCGATCTTTATCGACGCATGGTGGCCGCCGGCTGATTGGAGGGCAATGACCTGCATCCTACCGTGAGCCTGGAAGGGCGTGTGCAATTGGCTGCAATCGGCGTCTATATCGATGCGCTGGCGCCCCGCCAGCGCGGTGGATGTGTGGTCTGTCACAGCAGTGAGTGGAGTGACAACGGCCCCCACCTGGGCGGCGGTGTCGGGCAGGCGATGCTCAGGTTGTTCATGCAGTCTGGCTGGATACGCGAGCAGGAGGGATCACGCGTGATGCAGATTTCCACCCTGGGTATTCAGGAGATCAACCGTATCGCGAGGGTGCCGGCATTACAGGTGGGCTGAAGTGCCCCTGTAATACCGGTTGTGCTCGCGACTCAGACCAGGCGTGCATCCAGGCTGTTCTGCGCCAGGCGTGTTGCCTGTTCCTGGGTCATGCCCAGATGCTGGTGCAAAGCGTGGAAGTTTTCTGTGACATAACCGCCGAAGTAGGCCGGATCGTCGGAGTTCACCGTGACCTTGACCCCACGTTCGAGCATGTCGAGGATGTTGTGCTGGCTCATATGGTCGAACACACAGAGCTTGGTGTTCGACAGTGGGCAGACGGTCAGCGGAATCTGCTCGTCGATGATGCGTTGCATCAGCCGCTCATCCTCGATGGCGCGTACGCCGTGGTCGATGCGCTTGATCTTCAGCAGGTCGAGGGCTTCCCAGATGTATTCGGGTGGGCCCTCCTCGCCGGCGTGGGCAACGGCGACCAGGCCTTCGCTGCGGGCGCGGTCGAAGACGCGCTGGAACTTGCTTGGTGGATGACCTTTCTCCGAGCTGTCCAGGCCCACGGCAATGAAGGCATCGCGGAACGGCAGGGCCTGGTCCAGGGTCTTCTCGGCTTCCTCCTCGCTGAGGTGACGCAGGAAGCTCAGGATCAGGCCGCTGCTGATGCCCAGTTGCTCGCGACCATCCTTGAGCGCCTGGTTGATACCGCTGAGCACCACCTCGAAGGAGATACCCCGGTCGGTATGGGTCTGCGGGTCGAAGAAGGGTTCGGTGTGAATGACGTTCTGTGCCTTGCAGCGTTGCAGGTAGGCCCAGGTCAGGTCGTAGAAGTCCTGCTCGGTGCGCAGCACGTCGGCGCCCTGGTAGTACAGGTCGAGAAACTCCTGCAGGTTGTTGAAGGCGTAGGCGCTGCGCAGCGTCTCCACGTCGGCCCAGGGCAGGGCGACCTTGTTGCGTTCGGCCAGGGCGAACAGCAGTTCCGGCTCCAGCGAACCTTCCAGGTGCATATGCAGTTCGGCCTTGGGCAAGGCATTGAGCCAGTCATACATGGGGTGTGATCTCGAATCAGGTACGGTTGGCCGACATTCTACAGGGCTACGCGCTATTCGGTAGGGCGGGGCTGCCCAGCAGCCCCGCTGTGCTTCAACCGGCAATCAGTGCGGCTGCCGCCTGACGATGGTCGGCGATCAGGCCTTGGACATCGAGTCCCTCGATCTGGCCATCGATCACGCGCCAGTGGCCGCCGACCATGACTCGGTCAGCCCGGTCCGCCGCGCACAGCAGCAGCGCGGACAGCGGATCGTGGCTGCCGGAGAAACGCAGCTCGTCGAGCTTGAACAGGGCCAGGTCCGCCTGCTTACCCACCGCCAGCTCGCCGATATCGCCACGGCCCAGCAGTTGTGCCGAGCCGCGGGTTGCCCAGCCCAGCGCACGCTCGGGCGTGATCTGCTCGGCGCCGTAGCGCAGGCGTTGCAGGTAGAGGGCCTGGCGTGCTTCGAGGATCATGTTCGAGGCATCGTTGGACGCTGAGCCGTCTACACCCAGGCCGAGTGCGGCTCCGGCAGCTTCGAGCTCGACGGTTGGGCAGATGCCCGAGGCCAGACGCATGTTCGAACTCGGGCAATGGCAGATGCCGGTACCGGCAGCACCCAGGCGCGTGATTTCGTCGGGGTTGAAGTGGATGCCGTGGGCCAGCCAGGTGCGCGGGCCGAGCCAGCCGACACTGTCGAGGTAGTCCACGGTGCGCAGGCCGAACCGCTGTAGGCAGAAGTCTTCCTCATCGAGTGTTTCGGCCAGGTGGGTATGCAGGCGCACGTCCAGCTCTTCGGCCAAGGCGGCGCTGGCACGCATGATCTCTGGCGTGACCGAGAAGGGTGAGCAGGGCGCCAGGGCGATCTGGATGCGCGCGCCTTCGCCACGCTCATGGTAACTGTGGATAAGTCGCTGACTGTCGGCCAGGATCACCTCACCTTGTTGCACTGTCTGCTGCGGGGGCAAGCCGCCATCTGCTTCACCCAGGCTCATCGAGCCGCGGGTCAGCATGGCGCGCATGCCGAGCTTGCGCACGGCTTCGACCTGTACGTCGATGGCGTGGTCCAGGCCTTCGGGGAACAGGTAATGGTGATCGGCGGCAGTGGTGCAACCTGACAGCAGCAACTCGGCCAATGCAACCTCGCTGGCGAGCGCCAGTTTGGTCGGGGTCAGCCGTGCCCACACCGGGTAAAGGGTCTTGAGCCAGGGAAACAATGGTTGGTTGACCACCGGAGCCCATGCGCGGGTCAGGGTCTGGTAGAAGTGGTGGTGGGTGTTGATCAGACCGGGCAGCACCACGTGCTCACGGGCATCGAACACTTGGTCACAGGGGGTGTTGGGTTGTTCGCCGAGGGCGAGCAGTTGGCTGATGCGGCCGTTTTCGATGACCAGGCCACCGCGGGCATCGGTGTCATTGGCAGTGAAGATGGCAAGGGGGGATTTCAACCAGATACGGGTCGCAGGCATGGTGCCGGCTCCTCTGAAAGTGGGTTCAGGGTTAGCCAGCTCAGTGTTGTCCTGTCTGCTGATCCAGGTCCGCCGCGAGGCGAGGCATCGAGTCTACTGCCTCGCCACGCGGCTTTCAATTCACCAGGTCAGGGCGTCGCCCTTGTAGTTGATAAAGCGCAGGCCGCCCTGGCCGCTTTGCTCGTTGATCCGGTCGAGCATGCCGCGTGTGCTGGTGAACACGTCGATTTCCGCGTTCTCGCCGCCCATGTCGGTTTTCACCCAGCCTGGGTGCATGGCCAGCACGCTCAGGTCGGAGCGTTGCAACTCCACCACGAAGCTGTTGATCATCGAGTTGAGTGCAGCCTTGCTGGCCTTGTACAGGCAGATCTCGTTGCCATCCGGGCTGGTCACGCTACCCAGGCCCGAGCTCATGAACGCCAGCACCCCGGTGTTTTCGCGGATCTGTCCGACCAGCCGACGTGCCACGCGGATGGGCGCTACGGCATTGGTCATGAACAGGTCGCCGATCTGCGAGTCTTGTACGGTTTCCAGATCTTGCGGCAACGGCCCCATGACCCCGGCGTTGACGAACACCAGGTCGAAGATTTCGCCCTGCACACGCTGCTTGAGGCGGTCGAGCAAAGCGGTATCGTTCATTTCCAAAGATTCGATGCGCACACCTGCGACATCGTTGAGGGCGCTGGGCTTGCTCGCATCGCGCACGGTAGCCGTGACGTTCCAGCCGTCTTCACGCAGGCGTTGGACCAAGCCCAGTCCCAATCCGCGGGAGGCGCCGATGATGAGGGCGTTTTTGCTTGTGGACATGTGGACGCTCCGAAGTCGCTTGAAGAAAGGTATCGAGGATACTCCAGGCGGGCGCGACTCGCCTGCGTTGCTTCTGTACAAAAAATGATCAGACGCTCCGCGCCTTGTGCTGGTGGGTGCCCCGCTTGTTGGCGCACGGGTTATCCACAGGCTGTTCCACAGTTATTGTGCGCAAGCGTGTGGGCACCGGACGAGCCCGCGAAAACCGGGCGGTGGGGATAACTCTCTGGCTTTCAGTGGTTTGCAGGTGTCATAAAACAGTGATCAAAATATGCTCAATCGGCTGAAAGCCATATGTGGCAAGGCTTGCAAAAGAATGCCCCAAGCTTATCCACAGGCAGGCCCACAGCAGTTGTGGGCAGCTTTCAGCGAAGCTCCAGGCGAATCCGGCCACGGCTGAGGTCGGCCAATTGCTGCTGAAATGTCTGCACGTGCTCTGCGCCCAGCGCCAGGAGCAGATCGACACCGTTTGCCGTGAACTGTTCGTCCAGCACCAGCCCTTCGGCCTCGGCCAGGCGCAGCTTGAGCAAGGCCAGCTCGCTGAAGGTGCAACTGCAGGTGAATTCGCTGCGCTGTACAAGCAGCCGTTTCGGCGCCTGTTGCAGGCATTTGTTGGCGCCTCCGCCATAGGCCCGGGCCAGGCCCCCGGTGCCGAGCTGGATACCGCCATACCAGCGGATGACCAGCACGACCACCTGATCGCAGTCTTGGGCTTCGATCGCCGCAAGGATTGGACGTCCGGCGGTGCCGCCCGGCTCGCCATCATCGCTGCTGCGGTATTGCGCACCGAGTTTCCAGGCCCAGCAGTTGTGGGTGGCGGCTGGGTCGCTGTGGCGTTCGATGAAGCTCATCGCCTCGGCAGCGCTGCTGACAGGGCCGGCGAGGGTGATGAAGCGGCTCTTGCGGATTTCTTCGCGGAACTCGCAGAGCTCAAGCAGGGTAGAGGGCATAGGTCCGGGTCAGGCGGGCGGATTGATGCCGCAGCCTTTGAGAATGATGTGGATAAGGTTGTTGCTGGCGTCTTCCATGTCCTGCTTGGTCAGGCGGCTGCGACCGGTGACCTGGCAGATCTGGGTGGCGAAGTCAGCGTAGTGCTGGGTACTGCCCCAGAGCAGGAAGATCAGGTGCACAGGGTCTACCCGGTCCATCTTGCCGGCCTCGATCCAGGCCTGGAACACCGCGGCGCGGCCGCGGAACCACTCGCGGTAGTCGGCGCTGAAGTATTCGGTCAGGCAGTGCCCACCGCTGATCACCTCCATGGCGAAGATCCGCGATGCCTGCGGGTTGCGTCGGGAGAACTCCATCTTGGTGCGAATGTACTGGCTCAGCGCCACGGCCGGGTCGTCCTCGACGCTCAGGGCGTTGAAGGTACTGTCCCACAACTCGATGATGTTGCTGAGCACGGCGATATAAAGGCCGAGCTTGTTGGTGAAGTAGTAGTGCAGGTTGGCTTTGGGCAGGTTGGCCTTCAGCGCGATGGTATTCATGCTGGTGCCCTTGAAACCATGGCGGGCGAATTCGTCTTCGGCGGCCTGGATGATGGCCTGTTCGTTCTTCTGGCGAATGCGGCCGGCGGGCTTGCCCGAGGCGGAGAGGCGATGCGCAGGGACTTCAAAGGTCATGGACGTTTCCGTACGGGGTCTGTGGGCAACGGATGTCGGACAGATTACCTGCCTGTGCCGAAGTGACAAGCATTAGCGCGTTGCCGCGAGGCTTTCGAGGAAACTTTCCAGAACCAGGTTCGGACGCCGTCCCTTGCGCGTCACCCAGCTCAGGCTCAGGTCATAGAAGCGTTGCGCCGGTTTCAATGCCCGCAGGCGGCCTTGCTGGACCCAGAACATTGCGTAGTGATCGGGCAGGTAGCCGATGTAGCGCCCGGTGAGGATGAGAAAGGCCATGCCCTCGCGGTCCGAGGCGCTGGCGGTGCAGTTCAGGGCCTGGTAGTGCGCCTGGATGTCGGCCGGCAGACGGAAGGTCGGGGCGATGGCTTCCTGGCTGTTGAGGCGCTGGTCGTCGATCTTCTGGTCTTCGGCATAGAACAGCGGGTGGCCCACTGCGCAGTAGAGCAACGAACGTTCGCTGTACAGGGGTTGGTATTCCAGGCCCGAGAGCGGGCTGGTCTGCGGCACCACGCCAACATGCAGACTGCCGTCCAGCACCCCTTGTTCGACCTGGCTCGGAGCGATCATGCGAATCTGGATGCGCACGTCCGGCCCGCGATCCTTGAGCTCGGCCAGCGCGTGGGTGATGCGCATGTGAGGCAGGGTCACCAGGTTGTCGGTCAGGCCGATGTTGAGTTCGCCGCGCAGGTGCTGGTGCAGCCCGTTGACCTCGGTGCGAAAGCTTTCAAGAGCGCTGAGCAGTTGCAGTGCCGAGTGGTAGACCTCGCGGCCTTCCTCGGTGAGCGAAAAGCCTGCCCGGCCACGCTGGCACAAGCGCAAGCCCAGGCGCTGCTCCAAGTCATTCATCTGCTGGCTGATGGCCGAGCGCCCGATACCCAGTACGTTTTCCGCCGCCGAGAAGCCGCCGCACTCGACGACACTGCGGTAAATCTTCAGCAGGCGAATATCGAAATCGCTGACTTGCGCGAGGGGATCGGGGCGACGACTCATAAGTTTAGTCCACTGCTAACTGAAGATTAGAAATGTTGGCTTTTTCAGACTTTATCCCCGTGACAATTTAGCTGCAACAACACCCGTCGTTGCCTAGTCGTCTTCCGAGGAACCGCCGATGAACATGCCCGAAACCGCCCCGTCCGGCCTGGCCAGCCAGCTCAAGCTGGATGCTCACTGGATGCCCTACACCGCCAACCGCAACTTCCAGCGTGATCCGCGCCTGATCGTGGCGGCCGAAGGCAATTACCTGGTTGACGACAAGGGGCGCAAGATCTTCGACGCACTGTCGGGCCTGTGGACCTGCGGCGCCGGGCATACCCGCAAGGAAATCACCGAAGCGGTGACGCGTCAGTTGAGCACCCTGGACTACTCGCCGGCCTTCCAGTTCGGTCACCCGCTGTCGTTCCAGCTGGCCGAGAAGATCGCCGAGCTGACGCCAGGTGACCTCAACCATGTCTTCTATACCAACTCCGGCTCCGAGTGCGCCGACACCGCGCTGAAGATGGTGCGTGCCTACTGGCGCCTGAAAGGCCAGGCAACCAAGACCAAGATCATCGGCCGTGCCCGTGGTTACCACGGCGTGAACATCGCCGGCACCAGCCTGGGCGGAGTCAATGGCAACCGCAAGATGTTCGGCCAACTGCTGGATGTCGACCATTTGCCTCACACCGTACTGCCGGTGAACGCGTTCTCCCGCGGCATGCCGGAAGAGGGCGGTATCGCCCTGGCCGACGAGATGCTCAAGCTGATCGAATTGCATGACGCTTCGAACATCGCCGCGGTGATCGTCGAGCCGCTGGCCGGCTCCGCTGGCGTGCTGCCTCCACCGAAGGGTTATCTGAAGCGCCTGCGTGAAATCTGCACCCAGCACAACATCCTGCTGATCTTCGACGAAGTGATCACTGGCTTCGGCCGTATGGGGGCGATGACCGGCTCCGAAGCCTTCGGCGTGACCCCGGATCTGATGTGCATCGCCAAACAGGTGACCAACGGCGCCATCCCGATGGGTGCCGTGATCGCCAGCAGTGAGATCTACCAGACCTTCATGAACCAACCGACGCCGGAATACGCCGTGGAATTCCCCCATGGCTACACCTATTCGGCTCACCCTGTGGCCTGTGCTGCCGGTATCGCCGCACTGGACCTGCTGCAGAAGGAAAACCTGGTGCAGTCCGCCGCCGAACTGGCGCCGCACTTCGAGAACCTGCTGCATGGCGTCAAGGGCACCAAGAATGTCATCGACATCCGTAACTACGGCCTGGCTGGCGCGATCCAGATCGCAGCTCGCGATGGCGATGCGATCGTGCGTCCATACGAGACGGCCATGAAACTGTGGAAGGCCGGCTTCTATGTTCGCTTCGGGGGTGACACCCTGCAGTTCGGCCCAACCTTCAATACCCAGCCGCAGGAACTGGATCGCCTGTTCGACGCGGTAGGCGAAGCCCTGAACCAGATCGACTGATCTTTCCGACGCTGACGACAGGCGCCTGAGCGCGCCTGTTCCAACCTTCTTTATCTGGAGTTCTGCATGAGCATCGTTCAGCACCTGATCAATGGTGAGCTGGTTTCCAAGGGCGGTCGCACCGCCGATGTCTTCAACCCGTCGACTGGCCAGGCTACCCGCAAGGTCGAGCTCGCCAGCCGCGCCACCATCCAGGACGCCATCGACTCGGCCAAGGCGGCGTTCCCGGCCTGGCGTAACACGCCACCAGCCAAGCGTGCCCAGGTCATGTTCCGCTTCAAGCAGCTGCTGGAGCAGAACGAGGCGCGCATTTCGCAGATGATCAGCGAAGAGCATGGCAAGACGATCGAGGATGCCGCCGGCGAACTGAAGCGTGGTATCGAGAACGTCGAGTTCGCTTGCGCCGCGCCCGAGATCCTCAAAGGTGAATACAGCCGCAACGTCGGCCCGAACATCGACGCCTGGTCCGACTTCCAGCCGCTGGGTGTGGTGGCCGGTATCACGCCGTTCAACTTCCCTGCGATGGTGCCGCTGTGGATGTATCCGCTGGCCATCGTCTGCGGCAATGCCTTCATCCTCAAGCCCTCGGAGCGCGACCCGAGCTCGACGCTGTACATCGCCCAACTGCTGCATGAGGCTGGCCTGCCCAAGGGCATTCTCAATGTGGTGCATGGCGACAAGGAAGCGGTGGATGCGCTGATCGAAGCACCGGAAGTCAAGGCCCTGAGCTTCGTCGGTTCGACACCGATCGCCGAGTACATCTATGCCGAAGGCACCAAGCGCGGCAAGCGTGTGCAGGCGTTGGGTGGTGCGAAGAACCACGCAGTGCTGATGCCCGATGCCGAGCTGGACAATGCGGTGAGCGCCCTGATGGGTGCGGCCTATGGTTCGTGCGGCGAGCGCTGCATGGCGATCTCGGTGGCGGTGTGCGTGGGTGACCAGGTTGCCGATGCGCTGATTGCCAAGCTGGAGCCACAGATCAAGGCCCTGAAGATTGGTGCAGGCACTTCTTGCGGGCTGGATATGGGGCCGTTGGTCACGGCTGCTGCACGTGACAAGGTCGTAGGCTATATCGACGATGGCGTGGCTGCGGGTGCCAAGCTGGTGGTAGATGGCCGCGGCTTCCGTGTTGCGGGCAATGAAGACGGTTACTTCGTTGGCGGGACGCTGTTCGACAACGTCACTCCGGAGATGCGCATCTATAAGGAAGAGATCTTCGGCCCGGTGCTGTGCGTGGTGCGTGTGCAGAGCCTGGAAGAGGCGATGCAACTGATCAACGATCACGAGTACGGCAACGGCACTTGCATCTTCACTCGTGACGGTGAGGCGGCGCGGCTGTTCTGCGACGAGATCGAAGTGGGCATGGTTGGGGTGAACGTGCCGCTGCCGGTGCCGGTGAGCTATCACAGCTTTGGTGGCTGGAAGCGCTCGCTGTTTGGCGACTTGCATGCCTATGGGCCGGATGGTGTGCGCTTCTACACCCGTCGCAAGGCGATTACCCAGCGCTGGCCGCAGCGTAAGAGCCACGAGGCGTCGCAGTTCGCGTTCCCGAGCTTGTAAGGTTGTGGTGATGTGAGAAGCGGGGAGGCCGACAGGCCTCCCCGTTTTGGTTTGTGGGGTGGGTGAGGCCTGGTTTGGATTAATGGGTGGCTGCAAGGTGCCTGCCTTGGGGATTCTGGCGCCCTTAAAATCCAGCGCCGCCCGCGCGGCGCTTGATCTTGTAGGCGCAGCAGAGTTTGAGGCAGGCACTTGGTGGCCTATATAAGGTCTGCGCCGAGGATCTTTCAAATAACTGAAATAAAAGGTTGACGCCCTCTCAGATCCCCTTATAATGC
>NZ_JABWRO010000110.1:0-18992 GCF_014268985.1 Pseudomonas sp. RW10S2
CCCCGCCATTGCGTCCTAAAAGACAGCACAAGCTGCAAAGGCTGCAACCCTGATGAAAAGCCAAACCATCCGCCGCTGGTCGGCGATCCATACCTGGACCAGCCTGATCTGCACGCTGTTCCTGCTGCTGCTCGCCCTGACCGGCCTGCCGCTGATCTTCCACCACGAACTCGAACACCTGCTCGGCGATGCCCCGGAACTGCGCGAGATGCCCGCCGACACCCCGCACCTGGACCTGCAGCAGCTGGTGCTGAAAGCCGAACAACACCGCCCCGGCGAAGTGATGCAGTACTTCGGCTATGACGAGGATGAACGCAACGGTGTGGTGGCGATCACCGCAGCCACCGCCGGCACCGAGCCCAACGCCTCGCACACCTTCATGCTCGATGCCCGCACTGGCGAAGCGGTGGCCATGCCCGCCGCCAATGGCGGCTTCATGATGTTCATGCTGCGCCTGCACGTGGACATGTTCGCCGGGCTGCCCGGCAAGCTCTTGCTGGCGGCCATGGGCGTGTTGTTCGTCGTTGCCATCGTGTCAGGCACGGTGCTCTATGCCCCGTTCATGCGGCGCCTGCAGTTCGCCACGGTCCGCACCGACAAGTCGCGACGCCTGCGCTGGCTCGACCTGCACAACCTGATCGGCGTTGTCACCCTGACCTGGGCGCTGGTGGTCGGTGTCACCGGGGTGATCAGCGCGCTGTCCGACCTGGTCATCGCGGCCTGGCGCAACGACAGCCTGGCGGCGATGGTCGCGCCTTACCGCGATGCCCCGCCGCTCATCGAGCGCGCGCCTGCCACGCAGTTGCTGCAGATCGCCGAACAGGCCGCACCAGGCATGCGTGCGGACTTCATCGCTTTTCCCGGTACACGCTTCTCCAGCGAGCACCACTACGCGGTGTTCATGAAAGGCGCGACACACCTGACCTCGCACCTGCTGACCCCGGTGCTGATCGATGCCCGTACCCTGGATGTCACCGCAGTCGGCGATCGCCCCTGGTACATGGACGCCATGGGCCTGTCACAGCCGCTGCACTTCGGCGACTATGGCGGCCGGCCGATGCAGATCCTCTGGGCGGCACTGGATGTGCTGACCATCGTAGTCCTGCTCAGCGGCCTGTACCTGTGGTGGGGCAAGCAGCGCAAGCCACGCGAGGTGCGGACATGAGCCACCGCTCGCAAAGCACTCGGCGGATCTTCGCCTGGCCGACCGCCATCGCCCTCCTGAGTGCTGCAGGGCTGTTCGCGGCCTTGCTCGGTGATGGCGCCTGGGACGTGCTGTCCTGGATGGGGCTGGGCCTACCGGCGCTCCTTGCGGTGCGTGGCCTGTCGCGACGATGAGGTAATCGGCTAACGCGTCCACCGCGGGCAGGCACGCCAAGCTGATCGCTCCATCACTGCGGAGCGCAGCCCATGAGCCTGCAACATTTCCAAGCCTTCGACCAACAACTGAGCGGCCTGCTCACCTCGCCGCCCAGGCCTGATACCTCACAGCCCTGGCTCAAGGCGCGCCAGCGGTATTTCGCTGACCTCGCCGAGTACTGGCTCGACAAGGGCGCCAGCACCGAAAGCCGCAAGGCACGGCTGATCACCTTGTTGCGCGAACAACTGCTTGCACAGATCACCCTGCGCGTCGACGACCACACCCTCGGCTCGAACCACGCCGATTTGCTCAGAACCAGCATAGAGCTGCCGCTGCCCGGACAACGCCAGCATCTGCCCCACGCCGAACGCCCGCAGGTGTACCGCCCACTGCTGGACATCGGCACCCCTCACTGGCGCGAGTTCCTGCCCGGCGTCTTCGTGATTGTCGAAGGCGGCCCCGAGGGCAGCTCGCCCGACCCTGACCACCCCAGTGACTACGCCGTGCTGTGCAGTCTTTCCCACGGCATCGAGGCGTTCGACGATCTGGCAGAGCTGCACACCGAGCTGTGCGAACGCCTGGACGACCTGCAGCAGAGCAGACCATTGCTGCAGTTGATGGCCAGCGATGACCAGCGGGAGCTTGCGCGCAATGCCGAACGCCTGCGTTACGAGTGGTTCAACGACGATCCGCTGCAGTTGCAGGCCCAAGCCCTGATAGATGGCCAACATGCACGCCTGACCCAGGCTTGGGAAAGCGCTGCCCAGGCATCGTCACTCGACTGGCCAACCCTGGCTACCCAACTGGACACAGCCGCCGACCTGCTGCCCCTGGCCGACAGCCGGTCGGCCCTGCAGACGCGCTATGCCCTGCTGCTGGAGAGAAACAGCCCCGCCTGGCTCAAGAACACGTCGGCACAAGGCCTGACCCACATCATGCAGACCATGCAGGAGCTGGTGATCGCCATCGACAAGGCCGCCGCGCCAGGCATTCTCAGTCACGATCAGTTCCTCGACCGTGAAGGCCTGCGCACCTGGACCTGCGAGCAACTGCGCACAGCCCTGCGCCAGCAGTATCAATTCGATGTCGATCCGCTTGAGCTCCGTGTCAGCGTGACAATGGCACGCCAGACCGGGCCCGTCCTCCATCCCGGCCTCGCCACCGGCTACATCCCCGCCGCCAGCCGCCCGCAGGTTGGCGACACCGTCGAACTGGTTTCGCAGACTTACCGACTCGATCAGTTGGCCATGCTCAATATCGCCTGGTTCGACATCGACTATTGGCTGACAGCACGGGTACACCGCGCGGACGGCAGCCCCGTGACACAGATCACTGCGGCGCAGATCAAGCAGATGGTTCGCGCCCTGGACGTTGGCGAGAGCTACAGCCGCTACCTGCGCACGCACCTGCTGGAATCACCGACGGCCAAATGGCGACAGGACAGCTACGCCGCTATCAGCACAGCACGCATGCGCGCCGAGGCGGCCAAGGCGCGATACGCCGGCCACTACCTCGAAGATGCCTTCGAGCGCGGCTATAGGTGGACGAGCACCGTGCTCGACCATCCCGACAGCAGGCAGCGCGCGGCGCTGAAAACCACGCGCCTGAGCGTACGACAACTGCTGATCGGGGGTCATACGGTGCAAGGGGTCATGCTCGTCACTCCCGAGAACGCCGGCATGCTGCGCTTTCTGGTCTATACGCCAGATGCCCCGGATCGACGCGCCTGGCGCGAATATCGCAACGCCCGGCACATGCTGCGCACGCTACGCGAGAAGCCAGCCCTGCGTGCCTATGTCAAAGAGCGCATGCCGTTGGCCAACCCGGATGAGATCGAGCGCTGGCTGTCCAAGGGCGGGCTGGGCTCACGGGTCAGCCGCCCGGAAATCACCGGCGACTTTCAGCACGCCCGCTATCAGGCCGAAGTCCATGCAGCCCTCGCAGCGGTGGACGCGGCCACCAACACCAAGCTGGAGTTACTGGGCGATTTGAGCCTGCATGTGCTGTGGATCATCCTCGACCTGCTCAGCCTGGTTCTGCCTAACCGTGCCCTGTCACCGCTGTCGTTCGCCCGTGCTGCGATCTCGGTAATCGACACCCACAAGGCGCGCGTCGAAGGTGATCGCATCGGCATGCTGCGCTCGCTGGTCGATGCCTTTACCCACACCAGTGATGGCATCAACAGCATCGCGGGCTCAACCGTGGTGCGCCGGGCAATTCGAGCCATGCCGCCGACACCGCCGCTGTCGCTGCCTCCGAGCATGGCCAGCGCGGTCAATACCAGCAAGCTGCGCTACCGGGTCGACGGCATCCACAAGGAGGGCATCTATGAGCAGCCTTCACCCTATCCCGGATTGAGCTTCTACTTCATCAAGGACAGCACGGGCCAGAGTTACCAGGTCGCGTTCGATGGTTACCGCTGGCGGGTGGTCGATCCGCGCAAGCCGGACACCTACACCAAGGTGCCGGTCAAGCGTCGCAAGGATGGCGAATGGGTCGTGAACTCCCCCGTCCTGTGGTACGACGGCCTGCCAGACCTGAAGGCGATGTTCGACACCTGTCGCCTCGCCGAGGTGCCTGCAGGGAGCAAGCGGGAGGATACCGACGGGCTGTACGAGAGCGAGCAAGGGCTTTACCTGCTTGCAGGTGGCCATGCCCTGCCGCTGCGCGCGCATCTGCTGAAGCATTACTACCACTTGCTGCTCGCCGAGCAAAACCGCGAAAGCCCCACCTCGACCATCCTGCGCTGGCAGGACGGCCAATGGCGCCTTCGCGTGCGCCAGGCCGGTCGCAGCAGCGAATGGCTGCCGCTACCGCAGGCTTATTCGGTGAGCCGCGGCAGCAACTGATCGAGGCGCTGGTGCAAGGCACTGCTGCTCGGCCAGTTGCGCAGCAAACGCGCACGATCACGTGCGTAGGCGGGAGCGAAGCTGAGCTGGGTGGCGTGCTGGGTCATGGCATCGAGGTCGATCAAGGCCCACTGGCCGTCCTGCCAGAACAGGTTGTGCCCCTTGAAGTCACCATGGCTGATGCGCTCGGCAATCAGCTGCTGCATCAGCCTGACCAGCGCATGTACCTGTGCCTCCGGCACTTCGCCACTCTCGATATGGGGCGCGAAGCATGCGGTCAGATCCGGGCCGTCGATGTATTCGGTCACCAGGTAGGCGGTGCTGCGCAGCCCCATCACACGTTGCTCCAGCACCGCCAGCGGGCGTGGCGTGGCGATGTCGAGAAACGCCAGGCGATGGCCTTCGATCCACGAATGCCAGGCGCGGCTCGGGCGCCAGAAACGCTTGAACCAGTGGGCAGTGTTCTTGATGTTGTAGCGCTTGAGCACCAGCGTGCGACCACCGGCCTCGATACGTGCGACGCTGGCGGCGCCGCCGGTCTTGTACAGGTGGCCCTGCTCGATCAGCGTATCGGCCTGCTCCAGCACCGGCAACAGGGCAGCCACCTCCTCGCGCCGAATCGCCCGCAAGCCTGAGAGGCTGCGCTCGACGCTGAACAACGTGCAGTCGCGCCCGGCTTTGTCCAGGTAGTCTTTCAAGCGCCAGCTGCGCACCTTGTCGACCTGCTTCTGCAGGGCTTCGAGCGGCAGTGCATGCTCGCCATTGGCCAGCAGGTAATGCACCAGTGCCTCTTCGATGAAGGGTTCCAGGCGCTTGGGCAACTGGGCGAACAACACCCCGAGGTTTTCCAGCACGCGCTGGCGCGACAACTGCTGGCCCGGCGTTTCGGCCTTGATGCCGGCACCGTCGATCAGGTAGAGCTTGCCCTTGTGGCGCAGCAGGTTGTCCAGGTGCAGGTCTTCCTGCCACAGGCCCTTGGCATGCATCTGCGCCACCGCGGTCAGTGCCTCGCCGAGCACACCATGCTGCTCATCCGCCAGCATCGGCAGATGCTCGACCCTGGCCCAGGCATCGCCCAGGTTCTCGGCGTTCTCAAGGAACTCGAACAGCAGCCAGCCACCCTCGCCATCCTTCAGGCCATCGGCCAGCAGGCGGGGTGTGGTCAACCCCTGTGCAGCCATCAAGCGCACACCCTCCAGCTCACGCTGGAAATGACGGGCGGCGCTGCTGCCGACCAGCAGTTTGGCCAGCACCGGCGTGCCACGCCAGATACCGGCACCGACATAGCGCTGCCCCGGCAGCACGCGCAGCAGGCTGAGCAACTGCAGCTCGGCACTGCCGGCAGCATCTTCGAGCGTCACATTCAGCGGCAGGCTCGGGCTGCGCCCGGCGTCCTTCAGTTCAGACAAACGCATCAGCGGGCCTCTTTTTCACGACGGCGTTGCGTCAGGCGCTGCAGCCAGGTGCCGACCAGCGCGCTGTCGGCCGGCTGCGCCAGGTAGGCGGCGAGCAGGCTGCGCACGTCTGCCTCGCTCCAGGCACGGGCGCGACGCAGCAAGGGCTCGAGGTCCTTGAGGCGGTCACGCATGCCAAACAGCAGTGGCCGCGTCTTTTCCAGGTCGATCAGCTGGGCCTGCCAGCCATCGCGGCGTTCACGCAGGAAAATATGCTTGGGATAGAAACAGCCATGCACCTGGCCAGCGCCGTGCAGGGTACGCGCCAGCTCGCCACAGGCCGCGAGAATGCCCTGGCGCTGCTGTTCGGGCAGTTGCGGCCATTGGCCGAGGAAGCTCTCCAGATCGCTCCACTCGTCGAGCGCGCGGGTCATCAGGATCGCCCGGTGCTTGCCGCCCTGCTTGCGCTCGCCATAGAACACCGCCTGCAACGCCGGGATGTTGAGCTTTTCGTAGCGGCTTATATTGCGGAACTCGCGGGCGAAGGTAGGCTCGCCGAACGGCCGATGCAGGGTACGCGTGAGGTAGTCGCTCTGGCGCTTGAGGTAGTAGCCCTTGCCCTCGAGCTCCAGGCGGAACACGCTGCTCCAGCCGCCGCGCCCGGTGTTGGGTTCGTCAACGGCGTCCAGTTGCAGCGCCCACAGCGCCTCGAAGTCGTTCAGGCCATGGCGTTGCAGCAGCGCCTGATCGACGCTGGCCAGGTAATCGGTCATTCCCTTCCCTCGAAGAAGCTCACCACCTGGCGAATCCGTCGCTTGTCACGGGCATTGAGCCGCGCGTGCCCGCGATATTGCAGGTAGAAGCGCAGGCGCTGGGTGGCCGAGAGGTGATATTTGGCGACCTTGTCCAGGCACGCCAGGTCCTTGATAAGCCGGTGGCGGAGCATGAAGCCGCGCCAGAAATCGCCCGTCGGGCAATCGATGAAGAACAGCGTCGCCTGATCATCCACCAGCAAATTGCGCCACTTCAGGTCGTTGTGGGCGAAGTGGTGATCGTGCATGACCCGGGTATGGCGCGCCAGCTGACGACTGACATGCTCGACCCAGGCGCGGTCGGCCAGACGCGGATCGTTGCGCTCGGCCAGCGCCGAAAGGTCTTCGGTGCGCGGCAGCTCGCGGGTGATCATCGCCCCGCGGCCGAACGACAGGCCATTGCGCTCCAGCCCCCAGGCCACCACTTCGGCGGTAGGGATGCCCCACTTGGCGAACTGCTTGAGGTTCTGCCATTCGGCCTTGATCCGGGGGCGCCCGAGGAAGCGACGCATGTGCTTGCCGGCACCGGTGTAGCGTTTGACGTAGTAGTTGATCCCATCGCGCTCGATGCGGATGACTTCGCTGAGCGGGTCACGGGTCAGGCGTTCGCCGTCAAGGGCGAACACCGCGTCGATACTGCCGAAATCCGCCGCCAGGTGTTCGTAGCCTGGCGCCAGTGTCCAACCCGCCATCAGAGCGCATCCCCATAGCGTTGCTTGCGATCGTAGAGTTTCTGCGCCTTGCGTTCGAGCCAGGCGAGCAGTGCGGCTTCCTCGCCGAGCACCTGGCGCAGCGGGCGCTGGAAATAGCCCTTGAGGAAGCGCAACTTGTCGCGGCGCGTCAGGCCGATGTCCAGGGCCGAGAAATACAAGGCGGCCAGGTCCTTGTCGCGCCAGCGACGGGTGATTTTCGCCCGAGTCTGTGCGCGGTGCAGGTCGATCACCGACAGTTTGAAGTCTTCCGGCGTCACTGGCCGGTCGGTGTGCAGCAGGAAGTGGCAGATGTAGCAGTCACGGTGGTTGACGCCAGCACGGTGCATGCCGCCGACCATCTTCGCTACCTCGGCGATCAGCGCACGCTTGAGGCGCGGCTCGGGAGGCTGCCTGAGCCAGTCGATGCTGAAGTCTTCCAGGCTGACGGTAGGTGCCAGCTCCTCGGTGACGATGAACGAATGCTGGGCCGCCGGGTTGCTGCCCCGCTCGCCATAGGCGACGGCGGTCATGGTCGGCACGCCGACCTCCTGCAGGCGCTGGATCGCCAGCCATTCCTGGCCGGCTCCGAGCACCGGCAGCTTGGCGCTGAACAGGTTCTTGAAGATCTCGCCCCAGCCAATGCCACGGTGTATCTTGACGAAATAGCCCTCGCCCTCGACCTCGGTGCGCAGGGTTCGGCGCCCTTCGAGCTCGCGGTATACCTCGCCCTGCAAGGCTTCGACGGCGTCGAAGGGGTCGCGCCCGGCCCACAGGCGCTTGAAGGGTTCGGCCAGCATCAGCTTCATGCGTGCTCCTGGCCGAGGATCACGTCGGCGGCGTGCTGCGGCATGCTGTAGAGATCGGCGCTGTCGGCAAAGGCCAGGCCGTTGCGCGCCCAGTCGGCGCGGGCCTGCGGGTCTTCGAGCATGCGCTGCAGGTAGGCGTTGAGCTGCTCTTGCTCGAACGGCTCGTCGAGCACCAGGCCGCTGTCGGCCTCGGCGATGTAATGGGCATAGCCGCAGACCTTGGATACCAGCACCGGCAAACCGGCGACCAGCGCTTCGAGCAGCACGGTGCCGGTATTTTCGTTGTAGGCCGGGTGGATCAGCAGGTCGGCGCCGAGCAGGAAGCGCGGGATATCGCTGCGCCCCTTGAGGAACTGCACCTGGTCACCCAGGCCGAGCGTGGCGCTCTGCAGTTGGAACACCTTCGGGTCGTCCTGGCCGATGACCATCAGCCGGGTGCGCTTGCGCAGGCTCGACGGCAGTGCGGCCAGGGCCTTGAGGCTGCGATCGACGCCCTTGGTCTTGAACCCCGAGCCGATCTGCACCAGCAGCAGGTCGTCGTCACCCAACGCGAACTCCTGGCGAAACGCTGCGCGGATCTCGGCGGCATTGGAGGGTGCCCGGCGATCGTGAGAGATGCCCGGCGGCAGCAGGTGGAAACGCTCCACAGGGGTGTCGTAGTGCTTGATGAACAGCGGTTGCTGCACTTGCGAGATCATCAGGATCTCGGTGGCAGCATCCTTGGCGAACACGGCACGCTCGTATTCGGCGAAATGCCGGTAGCGGCCCCAGCGACGATACAGGCCGCCGCGCAGGGTCTGGGCCTTGTCTTCGAAGCAGCCGTCGGCGGCGTAGTAGACATCCAGCCCTGGCATCTTGTTGAAGCCGATCAGGCGATCGACCGGGCGCTTGGCCAGGTCGGCGGCCATCCAGGCGCTGAGTTTCTCGTTGCGGCGGTGGTTGAACAGCGCCTTGACCGGCGCCACCAGCACTTCGAAGCCCGGGGGGATATCACCTTCCCAGATGAGTGTGTAGACGCGGATCTGATGCCCGCGCTTCTGACACTCGAGGGCGATGCGCATGAAATCGCGCTGCAGCCCGCCGAAGGGGAAGTATTTGTAAAGCACGAAAGCCAGTTGCATCAACGAACATCCTCAGCCAGCAGCAGCGCGCTCAAGCGGCCCGCCACATGCTCGGGATTCAGGCGAGTGAAGCACAGCGGCCACTCGCGTTTGAGATCGAACCGGCGCAGGTCCTCGGCGCTCGGTTTGTAGGTGCACTTCTTCTGCAGGCACGGCGCGCAGGGGAAGTTGCTGGCCTGGTGGATCTGGGCGCGTCCGTAGGCACCGGTCAGACCAGGATTGGTGGGGCCGAACAGCGAGATGGTCGGCACGTCCAGCGCGGCGGCCAGGTGGCCGAGGCCGGTGTCCACCGCCACGCAGGCCTTGGCCGCAGCGAGTATGCGCGCGACCCCTGCGAGGTTCAATTTGGGGAGTACCTGGCAATTTTCCAAGCCTTGGGCGATGCGTTCGGCACGGGCCTTCTCCGCAGGATTGCCCCAGGGCAGCACGACTTTCATCTTGCGCCGCCCCATGCGCTCGGCCAGCTCGCGCCAGTAGGCTTCCGGCCAGTGCTTGGTGGCCCAGGTGGTGCCATGCAGGAACACCACGTAGGGGGCGGTCGGAGGCAGTTGCAGGCGGTTCAGGTCGAGGCCGTACTGGCCGATGCCTTCAGGCAGGTCGTAGGCCAGGGACAAGGCGAACAGCTGGCGTACCCGCTCCACCGCATGCTGGCCGACGGCTACCGACAGCCGCCGGTCGTAGAAGCGGCTGGCCCAGCCTTCGCGCGCCGAATAGCGGTCGAGCCCGGCCACCGGTGCCTTGACGTAACGGGTCAACCAGGCCGACTTGACCAGCCCCTGGGCATCGATCACCAGGTCGTACTTGCGCTCGCGCAGGCGTTGCTTGAAGGCCTTCCACTCGCCGCTCTTGAGCGTTTGCCAGATATTCTTGCGCCAGCGCCGGATCGCCACCGGGATCACCTGGTCGACCGCCGGATGCCAGCTCGGGATCTCGGCGAACCCCTCTTCCACCACCCAGTCGAAGCGGATGCCGGGGATGGCGTGAGCCGCATCGGTGAGCGCCGGCAGGGTGTGGATCACATCGCCCAGCGACGAGGTCTTGATGATCAGTACCCGCACTTAGTCGACCTCGGCCACGCTATCGATCAGGTTCGGACCACCCAGGCTGTGCAAGGCGGCGATGACTTTTTCAGGCTCGAGCAGACGCAGGCAGTTGTAGTGGCCGAAGCGGCAGGTGCGTTCGAAGCACGGGCTGCACTCGATGCCGGTGCGCACCACCTCGACCTGGTCGGCCAGCGGCGGAGTGAAGCCCGGCGAGGTCGAACCGTAGACGGCCACCAGCGGACGGTTGAGCGCCGCCGCCACATGCATCAGGCCGGAGTCGTTGGACACCACCGCATCGGCGCAGGACATCAGGTCGATGGCTTCGGCCAGCGAGGTCTCGCCGGCCAGGTTGCTGGACTCTTCACGGAACCCCGGAATCAGCCGGTCGCGGATCTGCTCGCCGACCGGATGATCGTTCTTCGAGCCGAACAGCCACACTTGCCAGCCCTGACGAATCATCGCGTCGGCAACGGCGGCGTAATGCTCCGCCGGCCAGCGCTTGGCCTCGCCGAACTCGGCACCTGGGCACAGCGCCAGCACCGGGCGGTCCAGCTCCAGGCCGAACTTGGCCAGGGCGGCCTCGCGGCTCTGGTCTTCGATGCGCAGGCTCGGGCGGGGATAGGGTTGTGGCAGCGGCGCGCCCGGCTCATAGGCCAGGGCCATGAAGCGCTCGATCATCAGCGGGTAGCGCGCCTTGTCGAGCTTGCGCACGTCGTTGAGCAGCAGGTAGCGCATCTCGCCACGCCAGCCGGTACGCTGGGGGATGCCGGCGAAGTAAGGCACCAGTGCCGACTTGAGCGAGTTGGGCAACAGGATCGCCTGGTCGTACTGGCCGGCCAGTGATTTGCCGATGCGCCGACGCGTGGCCAGCTCCAGGGCACCGTGGCCGAGCGGGAAGCTCAAGGCCTGGCGCACCTCGGGCATGCGCTCGAGGATCGGCCGGCTCCACTCGGGGGCCAGCACGTCGATCACGCAGTCGGGGTGACGCTGTTTCAGGCACTGGAACAGGGTCTGCGCCATCACCATGTCGCCGACCCAGCTGGGTCCAATGATCAGTATTCTCATGCTTTATCCAGAAACATTCGGGGAGGCTGCAGGCTGCTCTACAACCTGGCCTCCCCTCTTTATATTCAGGCTATGTGGCGGACAGTGTACCACTGACATGCCTCGTTCGCGGGCAAGCCCGCTCCTACAGGCCCCCACAGATCTTGAGTGCTGTGGTGTACCTGCAGGAGCGGGCTTGCCCGCGAACGAAGCCGCGCGGTAATCAGCTCAAACCCAGCTCACCCCAGATTCGCCGCACCTCGCGGCGCTCATCGACAAGCTGCCCGGCATCGATCACCCCGGCTTGCTTCTGCAATGCCTGGCGGTGCGAGGCGGAGCGGAAGGTCTTGTACACCTCGCGCAACAAAATCGCGTCCTCGGCGGGCATCAATCCGGCCTGCTCCAGCTCTTCGAGGATGCGAATGTTATCGGTCCAGCGCAGCAGGGCCGGATGATCGTGGGACCAGGCCAAAGCGGCGTATTGCACCATAAATTCGATATCCACGATACCACCGGCATCCTGCTTGACATCGAACGGCTGGCCGGGCTCGAAGGCGTTGTCGGCGGTACCGGCGACGGTACTCTTGCTGCCCAGGCTGGCGCGCATCTTGGCGCGCATCTCGCTCACTTCCTGACGCAGCGCATCGAGATCGCGGGCCTTGCCCAGCACGCCGGCACGCACCGTTTCGAAGGCACTGCCGACCTGCTTGCAGCCCACCAGCACACGGGCCCGCACCAGGGCCTGGTGCTCCCAGGTCCAGGCCTCGTTCTGTTGGTAGCGCTCGAAGGCCCCGAGCGAGCTGACCAGCAGCCCCGACGCACCGGAGGGACGCAGGCGCATGTCCACATCATAGAGCTGGCCGGAGTTGGTCTGGGTGGTCAGCAGGTGAATGATGCGCTGGCCCAGACGGGTGAAGAACTGCGCGCCGTCGATGGGCTTGGCGCCATCGGTCTCGGCGTTCGGATCGCCGTCGTGGATGAACACCAGGTCCAGGTCCGAGCCATGCCCCAGCTCGATGCCACCGACCTTGCCGTAGCCGACGATGATGAAACTTGGGTCGCACAGGCTTCCATCACTGCGCTTGGGCTGGCCATGACGGGCCACGGTCTGACGCCAGGCCAACGCCAATACCTGGTCGAGAATGGCCTCGGCCAGCCAGGTCAGATAGTCGCTGACCTTCATCAAGGGCAGGTTGCCGCTGATTTCGGACGCCGCCACACGCAGGCTGTGCGCCAGCTTGAAGTGGCGCAGGGCCTCCATCTGCTGTTCCAGGTCGTCCTCGGGGATGCGCGTCAGCCGCTCGCGCAGCTCCGACGCCAGTTCCGGCGCCAGCGGCGGGCTGAACAGGCGGCCTTCGTTGAGCAGTTCGTCGAGCAGCAGCGGGAAACGCGTGATCTGCTCGGCGATCCACGGGCTGGCGGCACACAGAGTCAGCAGACGACGCAGGGCTCCAGGGTTTTCGGTCAGCAACACCAGATAGGCCGAACGCCGCGCGACCGCCTCCACCAGCGGCAGTACCCGCTCCAGCACCAGGTCGGGGTTGTCGTGCTCGACGGTCTGCGCCAGCAGGCGCGGAATGAAAGCATCCAGGCGTTCCCGGCCAATGCGCTGCATCGAGCGCAGCGACGGGCTGGCACGCAAGGCGGCCAAGCGCCGCAGGGCCTCGCCCGACTGCTTGAACCCGGCCTCTTCCAGTTGGCGGCCAGCGGCCTCCTCGTCCTGCGCCTGCTCCCACAGCGGCGACCATTCGCCGCCCACCACCAGCTCGCCCTCGGCTTCCTCTTCGTCCGGGTCGGCGATCACCTGGCGGAAGTGCCAGTCGACCCGACCACGCCACTGCATCAGTTGGTCATGGAACGCCTGCCAGTCGGCAAAGCCAAGGATGTAGGCGACCCGTTCACGATCGAGCTCGGCATCGGGCAGCATCTGGGTCTGGCGGTCGGCGATGGCCTGGATCGCATGTTCGGTGTAGCGCAGGAACTCATACCCCTCGCGCAGCTCGGCCACCACTGCCGGCGGCAGGTAGCCCTGCCCTTCAAGCGTGGCCAGCACCTTGAGCAGCGGACGTTGCTGCAAGCTCAGGTCGCGCCCGCCGTGGATCAGCTGGAACGCCTGGGCGATGAACTCGACCTCGCGAATGCCCCCGGCGCCGAGCTTGATGTTCTCGGCCATGCCCTTGCGCCGCACTTCCTGCTGGATCAGCTGCTTCATGGTGCGCAGCGCCTCGATGGCGGAGAAATCCAGGTAGCGCCGGTAGACGAAGGGTCGCAGCATCTCCTGCAACTGCGCCCCGGCCACCTGGTCGCCCGCCACCACGCGGGCCTTGATCATGGCGTAGCGCTCCCAGTCGCGCCCCTGGTCCTGGTAGTACTGCTCCAGGGCATTGAACGAGAGCACCAGCGCGCCCGCCGAGCCATAGGGGCGCAGGCGCATGTCGACGCGGAACACGAAACCGTCGACGGTGACCGGGTCCAGCGCCTTGATCAGGCGTTGCCCGAGGCGGGTGAAGAACTCCTGGTTATCCAGCGAGCGCTTGACCCCTTCGGTCTCGCCGCCTTCAGGGAAAGCGAAGATCAGGTCGATGTCCGACGACAGGTTGAGCTCCACCGCGCCCAGCTTGCCCATGCCCAGCACCACCATGTGCTGCGCCAGGCCGCTGCGGTTGCCGATCGGCGTGCCGAACTGCTGGCAATGGCGCGGGTACAGCCATTGGTAGGCTTCGTCGATCGAGGCGTCGGCAAGCTCGGACAGGTCGCGGCAGGTCTCGCCCAGTTCGGCCTGGCGGGTGATATCGCGCCAGATGATCCGCACCTGCTGACGGTTGCGCGCGCGGCGCAGGTTGCGCGCAAGTTCGTCTTCGCTCTGCGCAGCGTCGGCGGCGGCTTTTATATGGGCACGCAGTTGGCCGGGAGCATAGGTGCGGTCCATTTCACCGCTGGCGAGCAACTCGAACAGCGTCGCCGGTTCGCGCTGCGCCTGCTCGAGGACGAAATCGCTGGCAGCAGCCACCTGATCGAACTGCAGGCGATGCGCCGGGCTCCAACTGTCTGGATCAAGATCCGGATGCGCCGCCAGCGCCTCCTGCAGGAATTGTCGGTTACGGGCGACCAGCGGTTGCAGGGCGCCAGGCAGATCGAGCGGCAAAGGCAGGCGCATGGTCTATCCTTGATCGGCGTGAATGAGAGAGGTGGGTGCAGGCGAAAGAGGGACGAGCCGCGGTTGGACTGTCATACAAAAGTTGTAAATAGCTGAAAAACTCGAATCATTGGTACGAAACATCAAGAAACCTCTTGTGCCAGTGCGATACCAACCAACAGGAACGTTTTTCTCCACAACCCGAAAGGCGGCCACAAGCCGTTTTTCTGTAGTATTACTACTCCCTCGACTGCTCAAAAGCATGAAATGCCAAAGCATTTGTAGTAAAACTACACGGCGCCGGATGACTGTCCGGCAAATCCAAGAATTCACGACGTCTGCCCAAAAGGCCAGTCGCAAACTCAGGCTTCCGATTCTGGTTGCCTTTCCGCCCTGGAGCAAGCCATGCAAGACCTCGATCCTATCGAAACCCAGGAATGGCTGGATGCCCTGGAGTCGGTCCTCGACAAAGAAGGCGAAGACCGCGCTCATTACCTGATGACCCGCATGGGCGAACTGGCCACCCGCAGTGGTTCCCAGTTGCCTTACGCCATCACCACGCCATACCGCAACACCATCCCTGTCACCCACGAAGCACGCATGCCTGGCGACCTGTTCATGGAACGCCGCATTCGCTCGATGGTGCGTTGGAACGCCTTGGCCATGGTCATGCGTACCAACCTGAAGGACTCGGACCTGGGCGGACACATCTCGAGCTTCGCCTCCAGCGCCACCCTCTACGACATCGGCTTCAACTACTTCTTCCAGGCCCCGACCGAAGAACACGGCGGCGACCTGATCTTCTTCCAGGGCCACGCCTCGCCAGGCGTCTACGCCCGCGCCTTCATGGAAGGCCGCATCAGCGAAGAGCAGATGAACAACTTCCGCCAGGAAGTGGACGGCAACGGCCTGTCTTCGTACCCGCACCCCTGGCTGATGCCTGACTTCTGGCAGTTCCCGACCGTTTCGATGGGTCTGGGTCCGATCCAGGCGATCTACCAGGCACGCTTCATGAAGTACCTGGAAGCCCGCGGCTTCATCCCGGCCGGCAAGCAGAAGGTCTGGTGCTTCATGGGTGACGGCGAGTGCGACGAGCCGGAATCCCTGGGCGCGATCGCCCTGGCCGGCCGCGAGAAGCTGGACAACCTGATCTTCGTCATCAACTGCAACCTGCAGCGCCTCGACGGCCCGGTTCGCGGCAACGGCAAGATCATCCAGGAACTCGAAGGCGTGTTCCGTGGCGGTGGCTGGAACGTCAACAAGGTCGTCTGGGGCCGCTTCTGGGACCCACTGCTGGCCAAGGACACCAACGGTGCCCTGCAGCGCCGCATGGACGAAGTCATCGACGGCGAGTACCAGAACTACAAGGCCAAGGACGGCGCGTACGTCCGTGAGAACTTCTTCAACACCCCAGAGCTCAAGGCCATGGTCGAAGACCTGTCCGACGACGAGATCTGGAAGCTCAACCGTGGCGGCCACGACCCGTACAAGGTCTACGCGGCGTACCACCAGGCTGTGAACCACAAAGAGCAGCCGACCGTCATCCTGGCCAAGACCATCAAGGGTTACGGTACCGGTGCTGGCGAAGCCAAGAACACCGCGCACAACACCAAGAAAGTCGACGTCGACAGCCTGCGTCACTTCCGCGACCGCTTCGACATTCCGGTCAAGGACGCCGACCTCGAGAACCTGCCGTTCTTCAAGCCTGAAGAAGGTTCTGCCGAAGCCAAGTACCTGGCCGAGCGTCGCGCCGCACTGGGTGGCTTCGTGCCACAACGCCGCGCCAAGAGCTTCAGCGTGCCGACCCCGCCACTGGAGACGCTCAAGGCGATCCTCGACGGCTCGGGCGACCGCGAAATCTCCACCACCATGGCCTTCGTGCGCATCCTGGCGCAACTGGTCAAGGACAAGGAAATCGGCCAGCGCATCGTCCCGATCATCCCGGACGAAGCCCGTACTTTCGGTATGGAAGGCATGTTCCGCCAGCTGGGCATCTACTCGTCGGTCGGCCAGCTCTACGAGCCAGTCGATAAAGACCAGGTGATGTTCTACCGCGAGGACAAGAAGGGCCAGATCCTGGAAGAAGGCATCAACGAAGCCGGCGCCATGTCGTCCTTCATCGCTGCCGGTACCTCGTACAGCTGCCACAACCAGCCGATGCTGCCGTTCTACATCTTCTACTCGATGTTCGGCTTCCAGCGTATCGGCGACCTGGCCTGGGCCGCTGGCGACAGCCGCACCCGTGGCTTCCTGATCGGCGGTACCGCCGGCCGTACCACGCTGAACGGCGAAGGCCTGCAGCACGAAGACGGTCACAGCCACATGATGGCGGGCACCATCCCGAACTGCCGCACCTACGATCCGACCTACGGCTACGAGCTGGCGGTGATCATCCAGGACGGCATGAAGAAGATGACCGAAGAGCAACAGGACATCTTCTACTACATCACCGTGATGAACGAATCCTACCAGCAGCCTGCCATCCCGGCCGGTGCCGAGGAAGGCATCATCAAGGGCATGTACCTGCTGGAAGAAGACACCCGCGAAGCCGCGCACCACGTTCAGCTGATGGGCTCCGGCACCATCCTGCGCGAAGTCCGCGAAGCGGCGAAGATCCTGCGTGAAGAGTTCAACATCGGTGCCGATGTATGGAGCGTCACCAGCTTCAACGAACTGCGTCGCGACGGCCTGGCCGTGGAACGCGCCAACCGCCTCAAGCCTGGCCAGAAGCCACAGCAGACCTACGTCGAGCAGTGCCTGAGCGGTCGCAAGGGTCCGGTCATCGCCTCCACCGACTACATGAAGCTGTTCGCCGAGCAGATTCGTCAGTGGGTACCAAGCAAAGAGTTCAAGGTCCTGGGTACCGATGGCTACGGTCGCAGCGACAGCCGCAAGAAGCTGCGTCACTTCTTCGAAGTCGACCGTCACTTCGTGGTGCTGGCTGCCCTGGAAGCCCTGGCTGACCGTGGCGAGATCGAACCGAAGGTTGTCGCTGACGCCATCGTCAAGTTCGGCATCGACCCGGACAAGCGCAACCCACTGGACTGCTGAGGAGTAACTTAAGTGAGCGAACTCATTCGCGTACCTGACATCGGCAGCGGTGAAGGTGAAATCATCGAGCTGTTCGTCAAGGTCGGCGACCGCATCGAAGCGGACCAGAGCCTGCTGACCCTGGAGTCGGACAAAGCCTCCATGGAGATCCCGGCCCCCAAGGCCGGCGTCATCAAGGAGCTGAAGGTCAAGCTGGGCGACCGCCTGAAAGAAGGCGACGAACTGCTGGTCCTGGAAGCCGAGGGCGCCACTGCGGCGCCTGAGGCTCCGGCCGCCGCCCCGGCTGCTGCCCCTGCGGCCGCTGCACCCGCCGCTGAAGCCGCCCCTGCTCCGGCACCTGCCGCAGCACCGGCTGCCGCCAGCGTGCAGGACATCCACGTGCCGGATATCGGCTCGTCGGGCAAGGCCAAGATCATCGAAGTGCTGGTCAAGGTCGGCGATACCGTCGAAGCCGACCAGTCGCTGATCACCCTGGAATCCGACAAGGCTTCCATGGAGATCCCATCGCCTGCCGCCGGCGTGGTCGAAGAAGTCCTGTGCAAGCTGGAAGACGAAGTCGGCACTGGCGACCTGATCTTCAAGCTGAAAGTCGCAGGCGCCGCGCCTGCGGCCGCTCCGGCACCAGCTGCTGCCCCGGCAGCCGCCAAGGCCGAGGCTGCTCCGGCTGCCGCACCCGCCGCTGCCGCCCCAGCTGCTGCCCCTGCACCGGTTGCTACCGCACCGGCCGCTGGCAGCAATGCCAAGGTTCACGCAGGCCCTGCCGTTCGTCAGCTGGCTCGTGAATTCGGTGTCGACCTGGGTGCTGTTGCCGCCACCGGCCCGCACGGCCGCATCCTGAAAGAAGACGTGCAGGTCTACGTCAAGGCCATGATGCAGAAGGCCAAGGAAGCACCGGCAGCCGCTGGCGCAACCGGTGGTGCTGGCATCCCGCCGATCCCGGCCGTGGACTTCAGCAAGTTCGGTGAAGTCGAGGAAGTCGCCCTGACCCGCCTGATGCAGGTCGGTGCTGCCAACCTGCACCGCAGCTGGCTGAACGTGCCGCACGTGACCCAGTTCGACTCCGCCGACATCACCGAGCTGGAAGCCTTCCGCGTTGCGCAGAAAGCCGTGGCGGAAAAGGCCGGCGTCAAGCTGACCGTCCTGCCGCTGCTGCTCAAGGCCTGTGCCCACCTGCTCAAGGAGCTGCCGGACTTCAACAGTTCGCTGGCACCAAGCGGCAAGGCCATCATCCGCAAGAAGTACGTCAACGTCGGCTTCGCCGTGGACACCCCGGACGGCCTGCTGGTCCCTGTGATCAAGAACGTCGATCAGAAGAGCCTGCTGCAACTGGCTGGCGAAGCAGCTGCGCTGGCTGAAAAAGCCCGCACCAAGAAGCTGTCGGCCGACGACATGCAGGGTGCCTGCTTCACCATCTCCAGCCTCGGTCACATTGGCGGCACCGGCTTCACGCCGATCGTCAACGCGCCGGAAGTGGCGATCCTCGGTGTTTCCAAGGCGACCATCCAGCCAGTCTGGGACGGCAAGGCCTTCCAGCCCAAGCTGATGCTGCCGCTGTCGCTGTCCTACGATCACCGTGTGATCAACGGCGCTGCCGCTGCGCGCTTCACCAAGCGCCTGGGCGACCTGCTGACGGACATCCGCACGCTGCTGCTGTAATGCTGCACCCCCCCCCCCCCCCCCCCCC
>NZ_JABWRO010000111.1:0-18699 GCF_014268985.1 Pseudomonas sp. RW10S2
GTGGGAGCGGGCTTGCCCGCGAAAAGGGCACCGCTTTGTATGGCACGGGCTGCGCCCGTATTCGCGGGCAAGTCGGGGCGCCGAACCGCCCCGCCCCCGCAAAACAGAAAAACCAGCGTCAGCGCTCGGCTTGCGCGCAAACCAGCGGCAGTAACCGCGCCAGGCTCTGCGCCAGCTCCGCCTGCCGGAACGGCTTGCGCAACACCTCGAAACCACAGAGCTCACTGGGCGTAAGGTTGGCAAAGCCGGTGATGATCAACACCGGCAGCCCTGGCATACGCCGCCGCAGCCCCTGGGCGAACTCGGCGCCGGTGCGCTCGGGCATCATCTGGTCGGTCACCAGCACTTCCACGGCAAACCCCTGCTCCAGCACCTGCTCGGCCTCGGCCGCGCTCATGACCGCTTTCACTTCATACCCCAGGTCACGCAACTGCATTGCCGTGGCCTGAAGCACGATGGCTTCATCGTCCACCAGCAATACCCTGACCGGGCGCGTCGGCCTGGACACTTCATCCGCAGTTTCATCCCGACACAACGTATCGGCATCGGTAATCGGCAGCCACAGTGTCGCTGTCGTGCCTTGCCCCGGCTGCGAACGAATGGCGAATCCGCCGCCAGACTGCATCGCAAGCCCCTGCACCATCGGCAGGCCAAGCCCGGTGCCCTTGCCCGTGCCCTTGGTGGAATAGAAGGGCTCGCAGCAGCGTGCCAGCACCTCATCGCTCATGCCGCAGCCGTTATCGGCCACCTCCAGCCGCACCATCGCCCCTCGCTCCGGCCCCGCCGGCCGACCTGCCCGCGCGGTGTCCAGCCCCGCACTGATCCTCAGCCTGCCACCGTCCGGCATCGCATCGTGCGCGTTGATCACCAGGTTGAGCAGCGCCAGTTCCAGTTGATGCGGGTCCACGACGGCCGCCGGCAGCGCCGGGTCGATATCGACCTGCACCTCGATGGTCGGCCCCAGCGAACGCGTGATCAATTCGTGCATGTCACCGACCCGTGCCGCGAGGGAAACAGGCTGGGGCTTGAGCGTCTGGCGCCGAGCGAAGCTGAGCAGGCGGCCGACCAGGCTGCGTGCCCGCTCCGCCGCCTGCAGCGCGCCTTCGATCAGACGCGTCGAACGCGCCGCGTCGTCCGGGCGTCGGGCGATCAGCTCCAGCGAGGCGATGATCGGGGTGAGCATGTTGTTGAAATCATGGGCAATGCCGCCGGTCAGTTGACCAACGGCCTCCATCTTGCGCGCCTCATGCAGTTGCATGAGATCGGACTCACGCTCGGCCAGCATGCTGGCAACCCGTTCCTCCAGCGTGGCATTGAGCGTCATCAGTTCGGCCAGCGTGGCCTCCAGGTGTGCGGAGCTGGCGCGCAATGCCCGCTCGGCGCGGGCGTGGATGATCGCCGACCAGGTCTGCTTGGCCGCCTCTTCCACCAGCCGGCACTCATCGTCGGCGAATACATGGGGGCGATTGAAGTAGACGCACAGCATGGCCTCGAGCACGCCGCCGCGCAGCAGCGGCACCTTCAGGCTGGCGCACAGGTCCCTGGAGGCGCCAGCCGGGTAGTCGCCATGCACCTCATGACCCGCCTGCAATTGCTCACGCAACAAGCCGACATGTTGGCGCCAGAAGTGCTCCCCCGTTTGCGACGGCACCCCATCGACCCAGTCACGGGCGACGACATAGCGTTCGTCATCGCCCAGGTCCTCGGCGAAGAACACCCGGGAGGCGCCCAGCTCCTCACCAAGCAGGCGCGTGGCATAGGTCTCGATCGCCTCGGGTTCGTCCATCTCCGGCAGCGCTCGGCCCAACGCCAGCAGGAACGACTGACGCCGCTCGAACTGCACGCGCTCGGTGGTCTCGGTGACGATGCACAGCACCCCACCCACGCTACCATCGGCCTCGCGTACCGCCGAATAGGAGACATCGAAATAGGCGGTCTCGCCCAGGCCCCGGCGCTCGATGTAGAACGGCCGGTCGCGCGCCGAGAAGGTCTCGCCGGTTTCACGCACATTGCGCAGCAACGGTTCGAGGTCGTCCCACAATTCGCTCCAGTGCTCGCGGGCCGGCCGCCCCAGTGCACGCGGGTGCTTGGCACCGATGGTCGGGGCGTAGGCATCGTTGTAGAGCGCCACGTACTCGGGCCCCCAGAACAGCACGATCTGAGCCTTGGCCGGGAGGATGGTGGCCATCAGCGTCTGCAGGCCGGATGACCAGCTGCCTGGGGCGCCAAGCGGAGATTCGGTCCATTCCAGGCTCTGCAGCAGCGAGCCGACCGTGCCGCCGTTGATCAGAAAGCCGGGCTCCGGGCGCCGAGCGTGTTCGGTATCACGGTCCTGTAGTGATTTCATGTCATGCAGACCATCAGTGTTTCCAGGCACTGTATTGAGTATCTGAGGATATGAAACCCGCGCGGCGCAGATGTTCCATCCGCCTGTGCATCAGCGCGTTCAGCGACGCCCTTCAGCCAGCATGCGCACCGCCAGCGCGGCCAATACCGTGCCCATCAACCAGCGCTGTGCCTGTTGCCACAGCGGGCGCCCAGCAAGAAACACGGCGATGGAACCGGCCATCAGGGCGATGATCGCATTGACCGTGACGCTGATGATGATCTGCGTGGAGCCCAGTACCAGCGATTGCAGCAGCACGCTGCCGTGGCCCGGCTCGATGAACTGCGGCATCAGCGACAGGTACATGACCGCGATCTTGGGGTTCAGCAGGTTGGTCAGAAAGCCCATCATGAACAACCGCCGCGGGCTGTCGGCCGGCAGGTCGCGGACCTGGAACGGCGAGCGTCCTCCGGGCTTGAGCGCCTGCCAGGCCAGGTACAGCAAGTACAGCGCGCCGCCGATGCGCAATGCGTCGTAGGCATAGGGCACGGCCATCACCAACGCAGTGATACCGAGCGCCGCGCAGAGCATGTAGAACACGAAGCCCAGGGCGACACCCCCCAGGGAAATCAGCCCGGCAATCCGCCCCTGGCAGATCGAACGGGAAATCAGGTAGACCATGTTCGGTCCGGGGGTCAGGACCATGCCCAGTGCGATCAGGGCAAAGGCCAGCAGGTGGGAGGACTCGGGCATCGGGCGCATCCTTGGCGTGCGGAGAGAGCGCAGAGTGTATCCGCAGTGGGGCCGACCTTGGAACGCCCGTCAGTGCAAGGTGCTGCGCTCAACCAAGCTGCCCGAGCATCAAGCCCAGCGCAATCGCGATCATCACCGCGCCGGAGACCCGCCCGACGATCTTCGCTGCCTGCGGCCGTGTGCCCAGCACAGCCTTGGCGCCGTAGCCCACCATCAGGTAGATCACCAGCGAACTGCACAGGTGCACCAGGCCCAACAGGAGGATCTGCAGCGGCAACGGCCAGCTTGAGGTCGGGTCGGTGAATTGCGGCAACAAGGCCAGGAACAGCAGGAACACCTTCGGGTTGAGCCCGCTCACGCAGAACCCGCGCAGCGCCCAGCGCGAACCGGTCTCCCCTGCCAGCTCCAGCCCCGCCTGTGGCGCCGCCGGCTTGAGCAACAGGTTGCCGCCCAGCCAGAGCAGGTACAGGCAACCGGCGAGGGTCAGCAGCATCAGCGCCAGCGGGTGCCCGGCAATCAGGCTGCCGACCCCGGCCGCCACCACCAGGGTGGCCATGAAATGCCCCGACAGCATTCCGGCCACCGCCGGCATCACCCAACGCCCGCGCATGCCTGCCGAGATCGCGTAAGCCCAGTCGGCGCCGGGGGTGATGACGAACAGCAACGACACGGCCCAGAACGCGGCCAATACACTGAGGGTCATTTCGGGTGTTCCTTTCAGGGGTCTGGTTGAAAGGAAGATTACGGATTCCGCCCGGGGATTATCTTTCGTATATTGCCGACAACCTTGAACACCTTGGAAGATTCTCCCCCATGGATCGCACTGATCGAAAAATCCTTGCCGAACTGCAAAAGGACGGTCGCCTGTCGGTCACCGAGCTGGCCGATCGTGTCGGCCTGAGCCTTTCACCCTGCCATCGCCGGCTCAAGGCGCTGGAAGCGTCCGGGGCGATCCTCGGTTACCACGCACGCCTGGCGCCTTCGGCGGTGGGCCTGAACTTTGCGGCGCTGGTGTTCGTCACCCTGCGCGAGGTGACCCGCCAGCCAGTGGCCGACTTTGAAGCAGCGGTGACCGAGGTGCCGCAGATCGTCGAGGCGCAGCGCCTGTTCGGCGACCCGGACTACCTGCTGCATGTGGTAGCCAAGGACCTGCCGGCGTTCCAGAAGCTGTATGACGAGGTGCTGACCAGCATTCCCAATGTGAAACGGCTGAGCTCGACGCTGGTGATGAAGGAAGTGATCCAGGATCGGTTGTTGCCCATGTGAGTGAGCACCCTGAAATGTATCTGGAGGTGGCCCCGCCTTGAAACGCTTCCCTCGGACCGGTAACCTCTGCGCGCTGCTGTAAGTCCAGCAGTCGGGTTTGGTCACCTGGAATCATCAAGGCGCACTTAGCGACGCTATGCGTTTCAGCAGGAGGTATATACCCCCCGGCTGTTTCGATCTATGGCGGCTGTGCGTGGGGCGCCTCCGTGCGCGCCGGTTTCCTTGATTCCCGGTTGACCAACCCGCGTACAGTCGCCACCCATTCGTTTGGTCACGTTGCGTGGCGACTCCATTGAATCAAGGAGCGACACAATGACGAAAGGCTTGCCCGATCCCCCTACACCCACCACCGCGCCTGCGCATTTCGGTAGCTGCGACGGTAGCCATCGTGCACTGTTTGCGGTCTGTGCCGGTGTCGCGGCCGAAGACGCGCTGGTGCACTTGTCCACCCTGCTCAAAGGCGCTTCAGCGGCAAACCAGACCGCCATGGAACTGGCCACCGGCATCTGTCGGGATCTGCTGCTGAGCAATGATCATGGGCTCGATGCCTGCAAGGCGCTGGTCGAATCCTTGCTGGATGGGGTCGAGCAGCACGTTCAAGGCTGAGATCGCCAGGGCCGCAGTGCGGCCCATCGCGGGCAAGTCGGGGCGCCGAACCGCCGCGCCCACAAAAGCCCCCGCAAGTCTCGAGTTGCGGCGCACTATCAGCCATCAATCCCCGCGAAAGAACCCATCTCCGGCATTTCTCAGCAATTCCACCATCGCCCCCGCCGCCGGCGGCAGATACCCTTCGGCACGTACAGTCACCCCAACTGTGCGGCGCATGGTGGTGGCCTCCAGCGGCACTTCGCGCAACCATGCCATGCCATGCCCGTGCTCCAGCGTCTCGCGCGCGGCAAAGCTCAGCATGCGGGTCTTGGCGATCAGCCGGGGCAGCAGCGAAATCGAGTTGGTCTCGATCTGCACCTCGGGCAGCGGCAACTGATGGCTGCTGAACACATTGTCGATCCAGCGCCGCGCCGTCACCGTCGGTGCCGCCAGCACCCAGCGGTAGGTGCACAGGTCCTTCAACTGCACCTCACCCGAGAACACCGGATGATCGGCGCTGGCCACCACCACCGCTTCGTCCTGCAGGATGGGGTAGGAACGGAACTGCGGATCGTCGACGATCAGGCCGCAGATGATCGCGTCCAGCCGGCCTGAGCGCAGCAAGTCCTTGAGCATGTCGTCCTGGCCGATCGACAGCTTCAAGGTCAGCTCTGGCGCCCGCTCCAGTAGCGAAGCGGTCAGTTGCGGCAGCAGGTGCTCGGCCATGCTCGCCGCGCAGCCCAGGCGGATATTGCCCACCAAGCCGCTGGCGAAGTCGCGTACTTCACGCTCGGTCTCGGCGATGTTCACCTGCAACTGCTTGCCACGCGCCAGCAACAACGCGCCGGCATCGGTCAGCTTGATGCGCCTTCCGTCGCGCTGGAACAGCCGCGCGCCCAGGGATTCTTCAAGGCGCTGGATGCTTTTGCTCAGCGCCGGCTGGCTGCGGTTGAGTTGCTGTGCGGCGCGCCCCAGGTGGCCGAGTTCGGCGATGGTGGCGAAATAGGTCAGGTCACGTAGGTCCATGATCGATGAATTTCAGTTATGGATTCATAGAAAGTAGAAAATAGACTTGATCAATCCACAGGTCGATAATTTTCTCTGTCAGCCATCTCTGGCTCTCGCCGTGAAGGGAGATCGACTTGCCCCCCACCCTACCCCCCCAAGCAGCAAAGAACCCGTCCCCAACCCTGATCCTGCAATGGCTCGCGCTGATCCTTTGTGCCGGCGCCGCCGGGCAGATCCTGCACGCCCTCACCGTGCCGGCCGGGCTGTTTCTCGGCCCCATGCTGGTGGCCATCGTCTTCGGTGTATCCGGCGCGCAACTAAGCCTGCATCGCCAGGTGTTCCGTTTCGGCCAAGGCTGTGTCGGGCTGCTGGTGGCCCACTCGGTGACCTGGCCGGTGCTCGCCTCGCTGGCCGACGCCTGGCCACTGATGCTGTTCGCCACCTTCGCCACCGTCGCGCTCAGCGCGCTGGTCGGCCTAGGTACCGTGCGCTTCGGTGACATCCCCGGCAGCACGGCGGCCTGGGGCACCGCACCCGGCGCGGCCTCGGCGATGGTGTCGATGGCCGAGGACAACGGCGCCGATGGGCGCGTGGTGGCGACCATGCAATACGTGCGCGTGGTTTGCGTGGTGATGATCGGCTCGCTGGTCAGCCATCTGCTCGGCGCCACCAGTGTTGCCAGCGACGTGGCCCAGGTGCCGGTGGCCGCCGACAGCGTGCAACTGGGCAACCTGCTGCTCGGCCTGGGCGTGGTGCTGGTGGGCGTAGCCGTCGGCGCGAAGATGCCCGCCGGTGCCCTGCTGATGCCGCTGATGCTTGGCGCAGTGCTGCAACTGACGGGCCTGCTGCACGTCAGCCTGCCCAGCGAAGTGCTGGCCATGGCCTACGGTGCCATCGGCTGCTACATCGGCCTGCGCTTCGACCGCCAGACCGTGCGCTATGTGTGGAAGCGCCTGCCGACCATGATCGCCGGCGCCGTGGTGCTGATCCTGCTCTGCGCAGGCTGTGCCTGGCTGTTGGCGCGGGTCGCCGGCACCGACTTCCTGTCCATGTACCTGGCCACCAGCCCCGGCGGCCTGGATGCGATGGCGATCATCGCGGTGGAAACCCACGCCGATGTCGGCATGGTGCTGGCGATGCAGACACTGCGCCTGTTCGGGGTGATCCTGACCGGTGCGTATCTGGCCCGGCAGATCATTCGCCTCACACAGAACGCCCACTGAAGGGTGCACTAGGCCGAGGGGTAGCTATCCTTCCCCGCACAACAACGACAAGTGCCTGGTAGTCCGCCCCATGAACATCCTGTACGACGAGCGCCTGGACGGCGCCCTGCCCACGGTCGACAAGGCCGCGCTGCTGGACACCCTGCGCAGTGCTCTGCCCGACCTCGACATCCTGCACACCGCACAAGACCTGCGCCCCTACGAGTGCGACGGCCTCAGCGCCTACCGCGTGGTGCCACTGCTGGTGGTGCTGCCCCAACGCCTGGAACAGGTCCAGGCGCTGCTGAAGATCTGCCACGCGCACCAGGTGCCGGTGGTGGCCCGGGGCGCCGGGACCGGCCTTTCGGGCGGCGCCCTGCCGCTGGAACAGGGCATCCTGCTGGTGATGGCACGCTTCAACCGCATCCTTGAGATCAATCCCGCAGGCCGCTTCGCCCGGGTTCAGCCTGGCGTGCGCAACCTGGCCATCTCCCAGGCCGCAGCACCGCACGGACTGTACTACGCCCCAGATCCGTCCTCGCAGATCGCCTGCTCGATCGGCGGCAATGTCGCGGAAAACGCAGGGGGCGTGCATTGCCTGAAGTACGGCCTGACCGTGCACAACCTGCTCAAGGTCGAAATCCTCACCATCGAGGGCGAATACCTGACGCTGGGCAGCGATGCCCTGGATGCCCCAGGGTTCGACCTGCTGGCGCTGTTCACCGGCTCCGAAGGCTTGCTGGGCATCGTCACCGAGGTCACCGTCAAACTGTTGCCCAAGCCACAGGTGGCGCGGGTATTGCTGGCCAGTTTCGACAGCGTGGAAAAGGCCGGTCGTGCGGTGGCCGACATCATCGGCGCAGGCATCATTCCTGCGGGCCTGGAGATGATGGACAACCTGTCGCTACAGGCCGCCGAAGACTTCATCCACGCAGGCTACCCGGTCGAGGCTGCCGCCATCCTGCTGTGCGAACTCGACGGCGTGGAGGCTGACGTGCAGGACGACTGCCTGCGCGTCGAGGCCGTGCTCAAGACAGCCGGCGCCAGCGAGGTGCGCCTGGCGCGCGACGAGGCTGAGCGCGTGCGCTTCTGGGCCGGGCGCAAGAACGCCTTTCCTGCGGTCGGGCGCATTTCCCCCGACTACTACTGCATGGACGGCACTATTCCGCGCCGGGCGCTGCCGGGGGTGCTGCACGGCATCGGCGAGCTGTCGCGCGAGCATGGCCTGCGCGTGGCCAACGTGTTCCATGCCGGCGACGGCAACATGCATCCCTTGATCCTGTTCGACGCCAACCAGCCCGGCGAGCTGGAGCGTGCCGAGGCTCTCGGCGGCAAGATCCTGGAACTGTGCGTGGCTGTGGGTGGCAGCATCACTGGCGAGCACGGCGTCGGGCGCGAGAAGATCAACCAGATGTGCGCGCAATTCAACGCCGACGAGCTGACGCTGTTCCATGCGGTCAAGCACGCCTTCGATCCGCTGGGTTTGCTCAATCCTGGCAAGAACATCCCGACACTGCAGCGCTGCGCCGAATTCGGCGCGATGCATGTGCACCACGGCCAGTTGCCCTTCCCCGACCTGGAGCGTTTCTGATGGATCAGGATCACGACGACAGCTCGGCCCTGCTGGAGCAGGTGCGCCAGGCACTGGTCGACTGCACGCCACTGCGCATCCAGGGCAGCGACAGCAAGGCGATGCTCGGGCGCCCGGTCAACGGCCGGCCCCTCGACACCCGCAGCCATCGCGGCATCGTCAGCTACGACCCCACCGAGCTGGTGATCACGGCACGCGCGGGCACGCCGCTGCGCGAGATCGAGGCTGCACTGCACAGCGCCGGGCAAATGCTGCCCTTCGAACCACCGCACCTGGGCGACGGCGCCACACTGGGCGGTATGGTCGCCGCCGGGCTGGCAGGGCCGCGCCGGCCTTGGGCGGGCTCGGTACGCGACCATGTGCTGGGCACCCGCGTCATCACCGGGCACGGCAAGCTGCTGCGCTTTGGCGGCGAGGTGATGAAGAACGTCGCGGGCTACGACCTGTCGCGCCTGCTGGCCGGCAGTTTCGGCTGCCTGGGGGTATTGACCGAGGTATCGCTGAAAGTCCTGCCGCGACCGCGCAGCTGCCAGAGCCTGTGCCTGACGATGGGCCTTCGGCAAGCCCTGGATGAACTGGCGGCCTGGGGTCAGCAAGCCCTGCCGATCACGGCTGCCTGCCATGACGGCGAAGTCCTGCACCTGCGCCTGGAGGGCGGTGAAGGCTCCGTGGCCTCTGCCGCCGAGCGCCTGGGCGGTACGCTGCTGGACAACCGCTATTGGCACGACCTGCGCGAACAGCGCCTGGCCTTCTTCGCCGGTGACGAGCCCTTGTGGCGCCTGTCGCTGCCGCACAACAGCCCGTCGCTCAACCTGCCCGGCCGACAGTTGCTCGACTGGGGCGGCGCCCAGCGTTGGCTGAAGTCCGCCGCTTCGCCCGCAGTAATCCGTGAGGCGGTCGCGCACCTCGGCGGTCATGCCACCCTGCATGCCTGCCACAGCGCCAGCTTTCATCCGCTGGCCGAGCCACTGCTACGTTACCAGCGCAACCTCAAGCAGCAGCTCGACCCGAGCGGTATCTTCAACCCGGGTCGCCTGTATGCCGACCTGTGAGGGCCAAACATGCAGACCAACCTGAGCGAACAGGCCAAGCGCCTGCCAAGGGCCGATGAGGCCGAGCGTATCCTGCGCAGTTGCGTGCACTGTGGCTTCTGCACTGCCACCTGTCCGACCTATCAGTTGCTGGGCGATGAGCTGGACGGGCCGCGTGGGCGCATCTACCAGATCAAGCTGCTACTCGAGGGCCAACCGGCCACAGCCAGCACCCAGACCCACCTGGACCGCTGCCTGAGCTGCCGCAACTGCGAAACCACCTGCCCTTCCGGGGTGGACTATCACAACCTTCTGGACATCGGTCGTGCCGTGGTCGACGCGCAGGTGCAGCGGTCTCTGGGCGAGCGTCTGGCACGCCAAGGATTGCGCCTGTTCGTCCCAAGGCCTGCGTTGTTCAAGGCCCTGACCCGCGCAGCCAGGGCTTTTCGGCCACTGTTGCCCAAGCCGATGCAGGCCAAGCTGCCGCGCCAGGCGCGTGCCCCCAAACCACGTCCCGTCGTACAACATGCACGTCGGGTGCTGATGCTAGAAGGGTGCGTGCAACCGGCACTGTCGCCCAACACCAACGCGGCAGCCGCGCGGGTGCTGGATCGCCTGGGGATTTCGGTGATCGCAGCCCGTGAAGCGGGATGTTGTGGCGCCGTGGACTACCACCTCGACGCGCAGGCCGTCGGCCTTGACCGCGCTCGGCGTAACATCGACGCCTGGTGGCCGGCCCTCGAGAACGGCGCAGAAGCGATCGTTCAGACCGCCAGCGGCTGCGGCGCCTTCGTGCGCGACTACGGGCACCTGCTGGCGACGGACCCGGCCTACGCTGCCAAGGCCGCGCGGGTCAGCGCACTGGCATGCGACCTGGTGGAGGTCTTGCGCGATGCGCCGCTGGAGCACCTGGATATCAAAGCCGAGCAGCGTCTGGCCGTCCATTGCCCATGCACGTTGCAGCATGCACAGAAGCTCGGGGGAGCCGTGGAGGGAGTGCTCGAACGCCTGGGGTTCAACCTGACCCCGGTGCCCGACGGCCATCTGTGCTGCGGCTCGGCGGGCACCTATTCACTGACCCAACCCGCATTGGCGCAGCAGCTGCGCGACAACCGCCTGAATGCGCTGGAAAGCGGTAATCCCGAGGTGATCGTCACCGCCAACATCGGTTGTCAGTCACACCTCGACAGTGCCGGGCGAACGCCGGTGCGGCACTGGATCGAACTGGTGGACGAGGCACTCCCCGATATCAGCAGTTGCGCAGCCGGCGCAAACGACGGCGCTGACGCAGGATGAGCCAGGTCAGCCCCAGCACCAGGGTGCCCAGCGCCACTACAAGGCCGATCAGCACTTGCCCATAACGGGCCATAAGCGCCTGGAAACCGCTGACCTGGCGTATCACCTGGATATCCGCCGGGCCCTCGGCATGCACGATGCTGATGCCGCCCTGGGTGATCTGCGGGAAGTCGGCATCGAAGTACACCCACACCCGGCACACCCCGCCGGCCTCGATGGACGGGATTTCGATGATGTTGGTGGCGTTCTCGGGAATGCTGTCGTCCCCGGCGTCATCGCGCACCTGTACCAGGCCTTTGGCCGGCAGGCGGATATGCACTTGCTTGAGCGGCGTGTCGCGGGTGTTGCGCAAGGTGATGAACAGCCCGGTGCGATGGTCCACCAGCCCCGCCTCGAAGGGCTTGGCGAACAACTGCATGTAGGGCGTCTGCGCCTGGGCCACCAAGGCCTCGACCTGGTCACGGCTCAACGCCCCCTTGGCCAGCGCCTCGACACCGGCGAACAGGCGTTCGTACTTGAGTTGCTCACGGGCCTGGCCGATGCGCTCGTTGAACTGGCTGGGATAGGTCAGGGCCTCGTAGGCGACGTAGGCCTTCAGGCCTCGATCATCCTTGAGCGACGCATACAACACGACGACAGCGACGACGATGACCAGCAGGCCCGCAAGGGCTTTCCCGACTTTTTCCCAACTCACCTTGGCGGTTCCTTGTATCGCGGCGTGTGCGGTTGAAGACCGGGGCCAAGCGTGCCAAGTAAAGCGCCCATAGGCAAGCGTTCAGCGCCCCAGCAACACCGGCACCGACGCCACCAGCATGGCTATCCCCGACAAGGTCAGCAGCCCCAGCACCAGCCGGCGAAACGCCGCCTCGCTGATACCCAGGTAGACCCGCGCGCCCAGTACCGTGGGGATCAGCATGGCCAGGACCACCACGCCGAACCAGGGCAGCATCGCCAACGTCACCACACCGGTGCCCAGATAGGTGAGCATGGTCACCGCCAGCATCGACACGAGCAGAACAACGCAGCGCGACGGACGCCTGACCAACGTGCAATTGGCCGAGGAAGTCGGCCTGTCGCCCTCCCCTTGCCTGCGCCGCGTACGTCTGCTGGAGGAGGCCGGAATCATTCGTGGCTATCAGGCACAGATCGACCGCGATGGCGTGGGGCTGGGGTTGACGGTATGCGTTGGCGTGAAGGTGGAGCGGCACACCGAAGCATCTTCCGTCGCCTTTCGCCAGGCGGTCTCGGCGTTGAGCGAAGTGGTGTCGTGCCACCTGGTGTCGGGGGAGTCGGATTTTCTGTTGCAGGTGGTGGTGCCGGATCTGCGGGCCTATGAGCGGTTCCTGATGGAGGCGCTGCTCAAGGTGCCGGGGGTGACGGATATCCGCAGCAACTTTGCGATCACCACGGTGAAGGAGCAGACTGGCCTGCCGCTCGGGCACCTGCCGCAGGCGGTGGGTGAACAGTGATGTGTGGGGGCAAACAAACCGTTGCCCCCACGCAGCGCTTCAGGCGAATCGCTCGATCTGTGCCGGGGTACGGCGCATCAACACCTTGCCGCCCCGTACCGAAACCAGCGCATGGCCCTGGCTGCGAATCATCTCGTAGTCATCCGGCGCCGACAGCACCAGCAGATTCGCCGGGCGCCCCACTTCAATGCCGTAGCGCTCGCCCAGGTTCAGGGTACGCGCGCTGTTGTCGGTGATCAGGTCCAGCGCCCGCTGCAAGTCTTCATAGCCGAGCATGTGGCAGATGTGCAGGCCCGCTTCGAGAATGCGCAGGATGTTGCCGTTACCCAGCGGGTACCACGGATCGACGATCGAGTCCTGGCCGAAGCACACGTTCATGCCTGCACGATCGAGCTCTGCCACCCGGGTCACGCCGCGACGTTTGGGGAAACTGTCGAACCGCCCCTGCAGGTGGATGCTCTCGGTCGGGCACGACACGAAGTTGATACCCGACATCTTCAGCAGGCGGAACAGCTTGTAGCAGTAGGCGTTGTCGTAGGAGCCCATGGCCACGGTGTGGCTGGCGGTAACGCGCTCGCCCATGTTGCGCACCCGCGCCTCTTCGGCCAGCACTTCGAGGAAACGCGACTGCGGGTCGTCAGTCTCGTCGCAGTGCACGTCCACCAGGCAGCCGGTACGTTCGGCCAGGTCCATCAGGAACTTCACCGACGACACGCCCTGGTCACGGGTGTTCTCGAAGTGAGGGATGCCACCGACCACATCGGCGCCCAGAGCGACGGCTTCTGTCATCAGGGCGCGACCGTTGGCGTACGATTCGATCCCCTCCTGAGGGAAGGCGACGATCTGCAGGTCGACCAGGTGGCGGACCTCTTCACGCACCTCGACCATCGCCTTGAGCGCGACCAGCGTCGGGTCGGTGACATCGACGTGGGTGCGCACGTGCTGGATGCCGTGATCGACCAAGGCGCCGATGGTTTTCTTGGCACGGGCCTTGATGTCCTCGTGGGTGGTAATGGCCTTGCGCTCGGCCCAGCACTCGATCCCCTCGAACAGCGTGCCGCTCATGTTCCAGCGCGGCTCGCCGGCAGTCAGAGTGGCATCGAGGTGGATATGCGGTTCGATGAAGGGCGGGATCACCAGGTTCTGCGCCGCGTCGATGTCCTCGGCGTTGCCCAGTGCGACGGCCGCATCCTGGGGTTCGATGGCGGCAATGCGATCGCCATCGAGCTCGATCCGGAACAGGCCGGTCTTGCCACGCAGGCGGGCGTTGATGATGTTCATGGGGTTACTCCTTGCCTTGGCTTTCGCTCATGCGCCAGATCAGCAGCGCGACGGAAGCGTTCATGCGGAAAAGCGTGTCATCGAGCGACTGTCCGCTCAACTGCTCGATGCGTTGAATACGCTGGATGATGGTGTTGCGGTGCACCCCCAGGCGTTGCGCGGCCTGGGCGCCGTTGCCGTTTTCCTTGAGCAGCACATCGAGGGTGTGCACCAGAGCGTAGGGATGCTTGCGTCCGGTCTCGATCAGCGGGCCGAGGGTCTGGGCAACGAAGTTGTCGATCAGCGAACGGTCGGTAATCCCCTGCAACAGGCGCAAAACCCCCAGCTCGCTGAAATCGCACAGGCCGGTTGCCGGGCGCATGTTCTGCGCCACTTCGAGGGCCTGGCGCGCTTCTCCCAGGGCCTGGCGGTAGTGGGCGCAGTCTTCGGCCAGGCACGACAGGCCCATGAACAGCGCCATCTCGCCGGTCACCTCGGCCAGTTGCCGATACAAGGCTGCGAGCGCTGGGCGCAAATCTGGGGCGTCGGCCAACAGCAGCACGAAGAGGTCACCCGGCAATTGCGCCATGACCGCCCCGGCGACCGTGCGGCACCAGGCCTCCAGTTGTTCTTCGAGCGCCTGACGAGTGTTCTGCCACAGGCGCTCGGCCTGCTCCGGTCGATGCCGCTCGAACAGGCCATCGACTGCCGAGAGTCGCAGCGCGACCACACGGCGGGGCTCGTCCAGCGCCAGTTGCAGGTGTGCAGCCCGCTGGCGGGCAATGGCCAGGCTCGGGTAGTCGCCGGTCAACAGCTGGCCGAGGATGTCGTCACGCGAGCGCCGCACCTGCCCCATCTGCACCAGCGCCGTGCCGATCAGGTGGGTGACCACCACCATCTTCAAGGCGTAGGGCTGCTCGATCAGCGGCAGCCCCAGTTGCTCGGCACGCTCGACCACCGCCGCCGGAATATGCTGGATGAAGCTGCCGCCGGTGAGGATCACCAGGCCGGCAATACCGACAGCGTCGCCATCCTCCACCAGGCTCAGCAGGTTGGCCTCGCCACGCGGATGGTTGATACCGGTGACGAACACCAGCTCGCCACCCATCACCCATTCGGCAATGCCTTCGTTCTCCGCCACATACGGCCAGCGCACCCGCCGCTGCAGGTTGCGTGCACCGGCTCGCACGGTCATCTCTTCGAGACCGGGCAGCCCCAGCAACTCATCGAGTGCCAGGCTCACGGCTTGGCCTGTGCCACGGGGCGCACGCGCGCACCGACTTCAAGCAGGACGATGTAGCACAGCGCCGAAGCACCGATACCCACCAGCGGGGCGACCCACGGCGAACTGTAGGCCAGCACCGCCCCCACTGCGTAGGCGAACAGACCGGCGCGGTTGTAGCGTGGCAGGCTGACCGAAGCCAGGGTCGGGTATTTGCCACGGTGGCGGTACCAGAAGTCGGCCATGATCACCCCGCCGACCGGCGGAATGATCGAGCCCAGCAGCACCAGGAACGGGATCAGCCATTCATACATGCCACCGATCGCCAGCACGATGCCCACGCCGGCCGCCACCAGCGTCGCAGTACGACGACGCTCGCTGCGCACCAGGTGGCAGGTCGCCGCGGCCACGTTGTAGATGGTCGGGCCCTGAATGGTCCAGAGGTTCAGGCACAGCATCACCACCGCCGCGAACGACAGGCCCTGCAGCATCATCACTTCGACGATGTCGGCCTGCTGGTAGACCATCGCGCACCAGGCGCCTGCCACTACCATCAGGCCGTTGCCCACCAGGAACGCCACCACGCTGGCCGTGACCGCCACCCGGCCACTGCGCGACAGGCGGGTCCAATTGGTGGCCTGGGTCGCGCCGCTGGCGAAAGTGCCGAAGACCATGGTCACCGCTGCCGAGAAGCTCATCGTCTCGTGCGGCACCACGGCCATCAGCCCTTCGAAGCCACCCACATAGCGGGTGGCGATGACCATCGAAATCACCAGCAGCACGAACATCAGCGGTACCGACAGCCGCGACAGCCAGTCCAGCCCCTTGAAGCCAATGATCGCGGTGATGCTGAAACCCAGCCCGAACAACACCATCAGGGGGATGGTCAGGCCTTCGGACAGCCCCAGCAGCTTGACCAGCACGATCGCCACCGTCGCCGTGCCCCAGGCGTACCAGCCCAGTTCCGCGAAGCCCAGCAGGAAATCGGAGAGCCGACTGCCCGACTCACCAAAACAGAAACGCCCCATCAGCACCGTGTTGAGGCCACTGCGCGAGGCGATGAAAGCCAGCGTTGCCGCATAGATCGCCAGCAAGGTGTTGCCGATGGTGGCGATCCACAGCATGTCGACGAAATTGAAGGCCATGCCCAGCTTGCCGCCAGCGAACATGGTGCCGGTGAAGAAGGTGAAGCTGAACAGGACCATGGCAATCGGCAGCAGGCCCTTGCGGGCGTGCTGGGGGGCTTCGGTCAGGGGGAATTCGCCGGGTGAGCTCATTTTTATAGTGTTCCAGTGTTAGGGGGTTGGCGCTGGCGGAGCAATAACTGGGCCGGATTCAGGGTAGACGATGATCAGGCTGGGAGTTGGGCTATAGCGATATCCGCTCATGTGCTATGTGCACATAATTTATTGATTTCTGGAAAATTTTGTGGGCTTTATATCTCATTTTGACGCACGCGTGCACCTTTGGGTGGCGGACTTGCGCCAGCACGCCGGGGATTTCCAGCGCTTTGTGCCGACGAACACCTTGAGCATCACGGCTATCCTTCCTTGGCAGTACAATCATGGCCGCACCGCGCCAGGTCTCGGTGATACCTCTCGGTTCAGGACTTCTCCATGCCCTACCCCATCGAACAGAAACTTGTCGTCGGCGTTGCCTCCAGTGCGCTGTTCGACCTCGCTGAATCCGACGACATCTATCAAAGCGAAGGCGTCGAAGCCTATCGCCAGCATCATGAAGCGAACCTCGACAATCCGTTCCCCCGGGGCGTGGCCTTCCCGTTCATCCGCCGTTTCCTGAGCATCAACAAGGCCTTCCCCGGGCAACTGCCGGTGGAAGTGGTGCTGCTGTCGCGCAACTCGCCCGAAACCGGGCTGCGGGTCTTTCGCTCGATCACGCATTACGGTCTGGACATCACCCGCGCGGCATTCATGTCGGGCCGCTCGCCCTACGAATACATCCCGGCGTTCAACGCGTCGCTGTTTCTCAGCGCCAACGAAGAAGACGTGCAGCGCGCCATCGACGCCGACTATCCGGCCGGCCTGGTGCTGCCCACACGCATCTACGACGACGAGATCGACACCGAACTGCGCGTAGCCTTCGACTTCGACGGCGTGATCGCCGACGACGAAGCCGAGACGGTCTACAAGCAGCACAACAACCTCCACGACTTCCAGGCCCACGAGTTCGCCCGCAAGGCTATCCCGCATCAGCCGGGACCGCTGGCAGACCTGTACCGCAAGCTCTCGCACATCCGCACCCTGGAAGACCAGAAGCTTGCGCAAGACCCTGACTACAAGCGCATCCTGCGCATTGCCATCGTTACCGCGCGCAACGCACCGTCCCATGAGCGCGTGGTGACCACCTTGAAAAACTGGGGCGTTTCGCCAGATGAATCGTTCTTTCTGGGCGGGATGGAGAAGGGCCGCGTGCTGTCCATTCTCAAGCCGCACATGTTCTTCGATGACCAGCGCAGCCACCTGAGCTCGGCGGCGGGCAACCTGCCGATGGTTCATGTGCCGTTCGGGGTGGCCAACCGCAACGTCGCCAGCCAGCCTGCGCAGCTGGAGGTGATGACTCAGAGCACTGGCGAAGCTACGAGTGAACAGGCGACAGGCCGATAAAGGCCGCATGCCTAGCGCTTGTCCTGCAGCATTTGCCCACGTATTTGCTGCCAGCCCATTCGCCGGTCCGCCGCCTCTTGCCACTGCGCCCGTTGCGGCTCGCGCTGCACGATTGGCAACAGCAGCGGCGGCAAGCGCTCCACCTGGCTGCTGCGGGTGAAGATGCACAGGCGGGTGTAGTCAGGTAGTTGGTGGAGCTTGGCCCCAAGCAGGCTGTGTGGGCACAGCAACAGCAGGTCACCGAAGGCGAACAGCTGGTAGGCCCTGACCTGCACCTTGCCATCGTGACGCAGACGGCTGTGCCAGAGCAGCGGATCGATATCGGCCAGTGTCACCTGGCGATCGAGCACGTAGCGCTGGGAGAAACCCTGGCGTACTTCCAGGCTGCCGGCCACCGAATAGGTGATGCTCGACATCGCGCCCTTGGCGGTGGTTAGAAAGATCACGAAGAACAGCAAGGCGCCGCCGATGCCTGCGGCGACTTTGCGGTAGATATCGCCTTTGAACACGAAGTACAGCATCGAAGGCAGCAGGCTCATCAGCAGCGTGAACAGTGAAAAGCCTGCCACGAACGACACCGCCGCCTCGTTATCCCGCCCGACGTAGGTGTCGATGATCAACAGCATCGACAACGAACTGGCGATGACGGCGAACACCAGGGTGAACGAAAGAAAGATCCCGAGAAACCAGCGATCGGCCTTGCCCTTGTTCTTCGGCGCCGCGAGAACGAACAACGACCTGAACGACCGGGAGAAGAACAGCGCGGCGAACGCCAGCAAGGTGGCTGCCGAGATCAACAGCATGGCGACGCCGGGGCTGAGCATTCGGTGGTAGAAGAAGCCCAGGACGATGAAGGCGGCGTAGCCCACCGCCAACGGAATCACCAGCCACAGCGCGACATGGCGGGTGAGCCAGCGCACCCTGCCGAACAGCGATACCGCCGTGCCGTAGAGCCACGACGAGCCCATCAGGATGATCAGGTGGGAGAACATCACCGCGACAACCACGAACATCCAGGCGGCGAGTGACGACTTGGAATCCAGCGCCGACATGAACAGGTCGG
>NZ_JABWRO010000112.1:0-18564 GCF_014268985.1 Pseudomonas sp. RW10S2
AAAACCCCCCGGGGGGGGGGGGGTTTTTTTGTGTCTGGCGTTTACTCAGACCGTCACGTGCAGGCGCACATCGACGTTGCCGCGGGTGGCGTTGGAGTATGGGCAGACTTTGTGCGCCTTCTCCACCAGGCCTTCGGCATCTGCCTGGGCCAGGCCCGGCAGGTTGATGTGCAGGTCGATGTCCAGGCCGAAACCACCGGGGATCTGGCCGATACCGACCTTGGCGGTGATCGAGGCGTCGGCAGGCAGGGCTTTCTTTTCCTGGCCGGCGACGAACTTCAGCGCGCCGATGAAGCAGGCCGAGTAGCCGGCAGCGAACATCTGCTCGGGGTTGGTGCCTTCACCGCCAGCACCGCCCAGTTCTTTAGGGGTGCTCAGCTTGACTTCGAGCTTGCCGTCGCTGGAGCGGGATTTGCCGTCGCGACCACCAGTGGAGGTTGCTTCTGCGATGTACAGGGGAGTGACCTTTTGCATCTTGAGCCTCGCTTGTGTGCTGTGCGCCTTGGCGCTGGGTGGGTGTGGGTTTAAATTAGCGCGCAATTATTTAGTGCGCAAGATAAATTTTCGACCATTCGTCCGACAGGCTTTCACAGCATAGTCCTCAGAGGCTTTTTTGCAGGCTGTCGCGCAGGTCGAGCAGTTCGGCCTGCAGCTTCTGCAAGCGTTCCACCGTGCGCCCGGAGGCTTCCAGGATGCAGTGCGGCACCTTGCTGGCCTCATCGCGCAAATCGCGGCCCTTGTCGGTCAGTTGCACCAGCACCACGCGCTCATCGTCGCGGCTGCGGGTGCGCTTGAGCAGGCCTTCGCTTTCCAGGCGCTTGAGCAGCGGGGTGAGCGAACCGGGGTCGGTCAACAGGCGCTGGCTGATTTCGCCTACGGTCAGGCCGTCCTGCTCCCACAGCACGAGCATGGCCAGGTATTGCGGGTAGGTGAGGCCCAGGGCCTGCAACAAGGGTTTGTAGACCTTGGTCATCAGCAACGAGGTGGAGTGCAGGGCGAAGCACACCTGGTTGTCCAGCAGCAGCTCGTCGCAGGGGGCTTTGGTGTCGGCGTTCATGCAAGTCCTTGAATGAGTTCAGTTAAGAATCTAGCACGCAGATCGTTAGCGCGCTCATCAACCACGCAGTCCACTGCGTAGCGCCAGGTCCCAGGGAGGGACCGGGCTGAAGCGGCTCTTGAGGAATTCGAGCAGCAAGCGGCTGCGAGAGTTCGTTTCATGTTCGAGCCGGAGTGCATAGATACCGGTGGTTTCCGGTTCGGGCAGGCCGTTTTCGCAGAACAGCGGCAGCAGTTCACCCCGTAGCAGGTATTCGCTGACCAGCCAGGTGGGCAGATGGGCGATGCCGAGGCCGGCGAGGGCGCCGAACAGCAGGGTTTCGGCGTTGTTGGCGGTCATACGCAGGCGTGCCGGGCGGTACAGGCGCACTTGGCCATCGACGGCGAAGCGCCAGGCGAACGGTGGTGCAAGGCCATCCCAGTCCAGGCCGTCGTGCTGCGGCAGCTCGCTGGGGCAGGTAGGCACCCCTCGCGCGGCCAGGTAGGCCGGGCTGGCGCAGGCGATGCGCACCATGTAGGCCAGCGGTGTGGCGACCAGTCGTGTGTCGGCCAGAGTGCCTGCGCGCAGCACCAGGTCGACCTCGCCCAGGTGGCTGCCGTGCATGTCGACGAAACTGTCGATCAGGCGCAGTTGCACATCGAGCCCGGGGTAGGCCACCAGGAAGTCGGCGATCGCGGGTGCCAGGTGACGGCGTCCGAAGGCTGCCGGGGCATCCATGCGGATCAGGCCTTCCGGTGCATTGCTCAGGGATACCGCTTCAGCGCGTGCCAGGCGCAGTTCCTCGATGATGCGCCGGGCGCGTTCGGCGAAGGCATTGCCCGCTGGGGTCGGGCGCACGGCATGGGTGCTGCGCACGAACAGGCGGCTGCCCACGGCGTTTTCCAGGTTGTCGATGCGTCGTGCGACTGCCGAAGGCGTCAAGGGGTGACGACGCGCGGCCGCAGAGAAGCTGCCAGTTTCCAGCACGTCGAGAAACAGACTCAGTTGTTCGGTGAGGATATCTGGACTCATGACCCTTCCCATGCTTTTGCGTAAAACGCAAAGCCATTGTGCGCTGCTGTGCGTTTCCCCGCCAGCCTGCACTGGGTAGCATGCCTGGATTGAGAATGCTGTCGGATGAGGCACTGATGATCGAGTGGGTGATGTACATCGTTTTAGGCGCGGCGCTGGGCACCATGGGTGGCCTGTTCGGCATCGGCGGCGGGTTGATTGCTATTCCTGCACTGGGAGTGCTGTTCGGTCTCGACCAGCAACTGGCCCAGGGCACGGCGTTGGTGATGGTAGTGCCTAACGTGCTGCTGGCGCTGTGGCGCTACCATCAGCGCAACCGCATCGAGCTGCGCCATGCGGTGCCGCTTTCGCTGTGCAGCTTCATTTTTGCGTGGCTGGGGTCGATCTGGGCGGTCGGGCTCGATGCGCACTCCATGCGCCTGGGTTTCGTCGCGTTCCTGGTGGCGCTGGCGGTGTGGAACGTGGCACGCATGTTCATGAAGGTCAGCCCGCCGAGCAGCCAGTTGCGTTATCCCTGGCCTTGGCTGGGTGTGCTGGGTTGCTTCGCCGGTAGCATGGGCGGGCTGTTCGGTGTTGGCGGCGCGGTAGTGGCCACGCCGATCCTGACCAGCGTGTTCGGCACCACCCAGGTGGTGGCCCAGGGGCTGTCGCTGGCGCTTGCGGCGCCGAGCACCATGGTGACACTGCTCACCTATGGCGTTCATGGCAGCGTTGACTGGCATGCCGGTATTCCACTGGCGGTGGGCGGTCTGCTCAGCATCAGCTGGGGCGTGAAGCTGGCCCATGCGTTGCCCGAGAAAGTGCTGCGTACGCTGTTCTGCGTGTTTCTGATTGTCTGTGCGGTGATGCTGGGCCTGGAGCTGTAATCGCGTTTACCTGAAGCCGTCGATCACGTAGTCGGCCATGCAGTCGGTGATCGGCGAGTGGCTTTGCGCATTGCGCAGCAGCATCACATTGGCCACCGGTAACTGCGGCAGGCCCTGGTCTTCGCTGAGGATGCACAGAGGGTCGCTGATGAGGCTATGCAACTGGGCTGTAACCGCCAGGCCTGCGCCGACGATGGCAAAGATGGCCGCCAGGCTTGGGCTTGTGTAGGCGATGCGGTAATCGATCCCCTGATGGTCCAGGGCGTTGCAGGCCCAGGTGCGGCAGAAACAGTCGGTGTTGAACATCGCCAGGGGCATCGGGCTCTGTTCGTGGGGGCAGAAGCCCTTGGCGGCTGCCCATACCAGGCGCTCCTGACGCAGCAGCTGGCCCACCTCGGCACCTGGCTCGCGGGTGATGATGGTCAGGTCCAGGTCCTGGCGCTGCATCAACTGCTTCGATGGCTCGCAATGCACCTCCACCTGGATCAGCGGATAGCTGCAGGCGAAGCTGGCGAGAATCGCCGGCAGAAAGCGCATGGCGTAGTCGTCTGGAGTGCCGATGCGCACCACGCCGACCATGTGCGGCATGCGCAAGGTGTTGAACACCTCACCGTGCAGCTTGAGGATGCGCCGGGCGTAACCCAGCAGCACCTGGCCCTCGGCGGTCAGGCGCACCTGGCGTCCGTCGCGTTCGAACAACTGGCGCTGGAGGATGTCTTCCTCCAGGCGTTTCATCTGCATGCTCACTGCCGACTGGGTACGGTTGACGACCTCCCCGGCGCGGGTGAAGCCGCCTTGTTCGGCGATGGCGACGAAGGTGCGCAAGACCTCGGCGTCGAGACTCTGGTAGGTGGACATTGCATCAATTCTCCAGATGCAAGACATAAGAAACATTCGTTGGATTGATCCTAAGCCTAGCGCGAGACTGAAGCCACTCACACGGAGGGCTTCACGATGAAAGGTCATTTCAGCGTCACGCACACCCCCTTCTCCTTGGGCCAACTTCTTGCACAGGCGCTTCAGCGACTGCTGCGCTGGCAACAGCTGTACCGCCAGCGGCGGCAATTGGCCAGCCTCAGCGACGATGCGCTGCACGATCTGGGGTTGAGTCGGGCGGATACCCTGCAGGAGGTGGAGCGCCCGTTCTGGGACGATCCATTGCGCAAATGAAGGTGTCGCTGCGGGGCAGGGCTGCCCCGCGGCGTTTACAGGCTGTAGTAGTAGCCGCGGCTGCGCAGGGCGACGATGCGGGGGCGGCCATCGGCGTGGGGGCCGATCTTCTTGCGCAGGTTGCTGACGTGCATGTCCAGGCTGCGGTCATAGAGCGTCAGTTTGCGGCCCAGGCCGATCTGTGCCAGCTCCTGCTTGTCCAATGGCTCGCCGGGTTGACGCAGCAGGGCTTCGAGGATGCGGCTCTCGGAGAGTGTCAGGCTCATCTCGCGCTGATCGATGCTGACCACCCCGCGCACGGGGCTGAAGGCCAGGTCGCCGATCTCGATCTGGGTGCTGGGCGCCGCCGGGTGGCTGCGGCGCAGCACGGCACGCAAGCGAGCGGTCAGCTCACGCGGGTCGCAGGGTTTGGCCAGGTAATCGTCGGCACCCAGTTCCAGGCCCAGGATGCGGTCCAGCGGTTCGCCACGGGCCGACAGCATCAGCACCGGCAGTTCGGCGTGGTCGCTGCGCAGTTGCTTGAGCAGTTCCAGACCGCTGCCATCGGGCAGCATTACATCGAGCACCACCGCCGCCGGGGCGTGGGCGGCCAGGGCCTGTCGCGCGCTCTCGCCGTCGTGGCAGGCGCGGACCGCAAAGCCTTCCTGGGTCAGCCAGCTGCCGAGCAGCTCGCACAACTCCTGGTCATCATCAATCAGTAACAGCTCGCTCATGACTCACTCAATTCAACCATTGTCGGCGTCTTCTGTGTCCGCCGCTGGCTAAGATACCGCAGACTGCCGACAACAGTGCAACGACCGATCCGATCAGGAACCATTGCTGCTGGTCGGTAAGCAGGTGCAGGGGGCTGCTGGCCTGCAGTTTTTCCACCGCAGCCTGCAGGCGCTGGTTGTCCTGGCGCAGGCGTTCGAGTTGGGTGCTTTCCCGGGCGCTGTCGGCATCTTGCAGCTGTTTGCTCAGCGCAGCGCGCTGTTTCTCGCTGTCTTCCAGGCGCTGCTGCAGCTCGGTGATGCGCGCGCCAGCTTCCAGCGACAGAGGCTGTTCGGCGAGAGCGAGGGGAGAGAGCAGCAACAGCCAGAAAAGCAGCAGGGACATCGGACCTTGGCGCATCGGAACTCCTGATTCTTGTTCGATTCAGAAGGTTGTCGGCAGTGGGTCGCAATAGATGAATCCGTGGATTGCCTGGGCCTGTTCGCGTGCAAGTCGTCGTCACGGCTTGCACGCGAACAGAAACGATCGGGCTCAGGGCAGCACTTGCTTGAACGGTTTGACCACCACCTTCTCGTACACGCCTGCCGCGATGTACGGGTCGGCGTCGGCCCAGGCCTGTGCGGCGGCAAGGGAGTCGAACTCGGCGACGATCAGGCTGCCAGTGAAACCGGCAGCGCCCGGGTCGTTGCTGTCGATGGCCGGATGCGGGCCGGCCAGGATCACTCGACCTTCGGCCTTGAGTTGCTGCAGGCGCTCGATGTGCGCAGGGCGGGCAGCCAGGCGTTTTTCCAGGGAGTTCGCGACGTCGCTGGCGATGATGGCGTAGAGCATGTCAATCCTTGGGTTTGGAGGTGGAAGGGTCGGCGTCGTGCAGATGGCGCGACAGGTACACGCCCTGGGCCACCAGGAAGATCACGGTCATGCCCAGGCTGCCGAAGACCTTGAAGTCGACCCAGAACTCCTGGAACGTGAAGGCGACGAACAGGTTGGCTGCGCCGCAGACCAGGAAGAACAGGATCCAGGCGACGTTCAGGCGGTTCCAGATCGTTTCGGGGAGTGTCAGTGCGTGCCCCATGATGCGCTTGATCAGAACCCGGTCGCCGATGAAGTGGCTGCCGGCGAAGGCCAGGGCGAACAACCAGTTGACCACCGGCGCCTTCCATTTGAGGAAGGTTTCGCTGTGGAAGGCCAGGGTGAGGCCACCGAAGACAAGGCACGCCACCAGTGTCAGCAACTGGCCTTTTTCGAGCTTGCGATGGCGCAGGAACAGCGCGCCGTAGACCACCACGGAGCTGAGGATGAGCATCGCCGTGGCGCTGTAGATACCGCCGAACTCAAAGCTTTGACCGGCGAATTCGACCGGGCGCGGGTCCAGCTTGTAGACGATGAAGAACAGCAGCAGCGGGATGAAATCGATGAATTGTTTCACAGTGGCAGCCAGAAGCGGGATGTGACGGCATAATAACAAACATCGATTCCGGCGAAAGCGCTCCTCCATGAATGTTGATCTGCACTGTCACAGCACGGCCTCCGACGGCGCCCTGTCGCCCACGGCACTGGTCGCCCGCGCCCACGAGCACGGGGTGCGCACGCTGGCACTGACCGATCACGACACCCTCGAAGGGCTCCCCGAGGCGCGCCAGGCGTGTCTTGACCTGGGCATGCAATGGGTCAGCGGGGTGGAGCTGTCATGCACCTGGGGTGGGGCGACCATCCATGTGCTGGGTTACAACTTCCCCCTCGATGCACCGCCCCTGCTGGAGGCCATCGAGCAATTGCACCGTGGTCGCTGGCTGCGCGCCGAGGATATCGCCAGGCGTCTGGCGGGCAAGGGCATGCCGGATGCGCTCGAGGGCGCGCGTGCCGTACAGCAGGAGCTGGGTGACAGTGGCAACGCCCCGGCGCGCCCGCACTTCGCCGAGTTCCTGGTGCGCGCCGGGCACGTCAAGGACCGCGGTGAGGCGTTCCGCAAATGGCTGGGTGCCGGCAAGCTGGGCGACGTCAAGCTGCATTGGCCGACGCTCGAGGAAACTGTCGGGACCCTTCGCCAGTCCAACGCTTGGGTGAGCCTTGCCCATCCCATGCACTACGAACTGACTCGCAGCAAGCGCAGACGCCTGATCGCCGACTATATTCAAGCGGGAGGGCAGGCGCTTGAAGTGGTCAATGGCATGATGCCGCCCGAGCAAGTGGGCACGATGTCCATCCTTACCCGTGAGTTCGGCCTGCTGGCAAGCGCTGGCAGTGACTTCCACGGCCCCGGCACCTGGGGCGAGATCGGTGCCTACCGGCCATTGCCCGAGGACCTGCCACCTCTGTGGCGCCGATTCAGCCATGAACAGCCTATGGCGGTATGAACAGGACGATTACGTGAGTCAATTCTTCCAGATTCATGCGGAGAACCCGCAAGCGCGCCTGATCAAGCAGGCCGTGGAGATCATCCGCAAGGGCGGGGTGGTGGTCTATCCGACCGACTCGGCTTATGCGATGGGATGCCAGATCGGCGACAAGGGGGCCGTCGAGCGCGTACGGCGCCTGCGCCAGCTGGACAAGAACCACAACTTCACCCTGCTGTGCTGCGACCTGTCGCAGATGGGGCTGTTCGCCAAGATCGACACCGCCACGTTCCGCCTGCTCAAGGCGCATATCCCGGGCCCCTATACGTTCATCCTCAACGCCACTCGCGAAGTGCCACGCCTTTTGATGCACGAGAAGCGCCGCACCATCGGCCTGCGCGTGCCGTCCAACCCCATCGCCCTGGCATTGCTGGAAGAGCTGGGCGAGCCGCTGATGAGCGTGAGCCTGATCCTGCCGGGGGACGAGGAACCAATGACCGATCCCTACGAGATCCGCCAACGGCTCGAGCACCACGTCGACCTGATCATCGATGGCGGCTACGGCGATCTGAAAGCCTCGACGGTGATCAGCCTGGCCGGCGATGAGCCGGAACTGATCCGCGAAGGCTGCGGCGACCCCACGCCCTTCCTGGTCAACGCGTGAGCCAGGTGCAGGCCCCCGAGGCGCCGCCGGTCGAGGCCGAGGCGCCGCAGCAACTGCAACTGGCGCTGGTCTATGGCGAAGCGCTGACCGAAATGCCGGTCGACCTGTACATCCCGCCGGATGCCCTGGAGGTCTTCCTCGAAGCCTTCGAGGGCCCGCTGGACCTGTTGCTGTACCTGATCCGCAAGCAGAACATCGATATTCTCGACATCCCGGTGGCGGAAATCACCCGGCAGTACATGGGCTACGTCGAGCTGATGAAGTCGGTGCGCCTGGAGCTGGCTGCCGAGTATCTGGTGATGGCCGCGATGCTCGCCGAGATCAAGTCGCGCATGCTGCTGCCGCGCTCCAGTGAAGTCGAGGAAGAAGAGGGCGATCCTCGCGCCGAACTGATACGCCGTCTGCAGGAGTACGAGCGCTTCAAGGCTGCCGCCGAGGGCATCGACGAGTTGCCGAGGATCGGCCGCGAGGTGCTGGTGCCGCAGTTGGAGGCGCCGCAGGCCAGGGTCCGCAAGCTGCTGCCGGAAGTCGCGCTGGAGGAGATCCTGCTGTCCATGGCTGAGGTCATGCGTCGCAACGATCTGTTCGAAAGCCACCAGATCACCCGCGAGACCTTGTCGACCCGCGAGCGCATGAGCGAGGTGCTCGAGCGTCTGAAGGGCGGCGGCTTCGTACCCTTCATCGAGCTGTTCAGCGTCGAGGAGGGCAAGCTTGGCGTGGTGGTCACCTTCATGGCGATTCTCGAGCTGGTGAAGGAATCGCTGATCGAACTGGTGCAGAATGAGCCTTTCACCCCGATCCATGTCCGTGCCCGGGCCGAGTGACAGTTAAGAGCGCCGATGAACCTGAACGAACCCCGCGACCTGGCGTCGCTGATCGAGGCCTTTCTGCTGGCCTCTGGCAAGCCGCAGTCCCTGGAGCGCCTCTTCGAGTTGTTCGAGGAGGCAGAGCGCCCGGCGCCGGCCGTGTTCAAGAAGGCCCTGGAGGTGCTCGGCAAGTCGTGCAATGGCCGCGCCTTCGAGCTCAAGGAAGTGGCCAGCGGCTACCGCTTGCAGATTCGCGAGGACTTCGCGCCCTGGGTCGGTCGCCTGTGGGAGGAGCGCCCGCAGCGCTATTCCCGTGCGCTGCTCGAAACCATGGCCTTGATCGCCTACCGCCAGCCGATTACCCGGGGCGAGATCGAGGACGTGCGCGGGGTGGCCGTCAACAGCAACATCATCAAGACCCTGATGGAGCGCGAGTGGATCCGCATCGTCGGCTACCGCGAGGTGCCGGGCCGTCCGGCCATGTTCGCCACCACCAAGGCGTTCCTCGATCATTTCAACCTCAAGAGCCTCGATGAGTTGCCGCCGCTGGCCGAACTGCGCGAGATGGAGCCAGAGCCTGTGCTCGACGACCTGGACGATGCGCCGGTGCCCGCGCACCTGCAGGCGTTGGCCGATGCCAGCCTGGGCGAGGGTGAGCTGGAGGGCGAGGGTGAGCCGAAGGAGGAAACCAGCTTCCGCAGCCTGCTGGTGGAGCTGGATGCCATGGAAGAGGGGCTCAAGATCGACTTTGATGATTTACGCGAGGAAGAGGATGTGGTCGAGGACGAGGACAAGCCTTGATCTGCGCTGGCGTTTTGCGGGCTAACCGCCGAGCAGAAAAACTTCATCACCCCGATGCACCCGCCCCATGAACCGCGTACAATGCGCGCCCCCTTGGCGCATTCGCCGCCAAACCGCTTTCACTACACCGTACACCGGGAGGTGCCCAGATGAGTGACAAAGACCTGCAAGAAACCCAGATCACCCCGCCGTCCGGCGAAAAGCTGCAGAAAGTGCTGGCACGCATCGGCGTGGGTTCACGCCGTGACGTCGAAGCCTGGATCAGCCAGGGTCGCATCAAGGTCAACGGCGTCGAGGCCACCCTCGGCCAGCGCGTCGACCTGCACGATGCCATCGCTGTCGACGGCAAGCTGATCAAGCGCGAGGAAGCCGCCGAGGCGACCCGCCGCGTCATCATGTACAACAAGCCAGACGGCGAGATCTGCACCCGTGACGACCCGGAAGGCCGTCCGACCGTGTTCGACCGCCTGCCGCGCCCGAAAGAAGGCCGCTGGATCAATATCGGTCGTCTCGATATCAACACCACGGGCTTGCTGCTGTTCACCACCGACGGTGAACTGGCCAACCGCCTGATGCACCCCTCCTACGAGATGGACCGCGAGTACGCGGTGCGTGTCCGTGGCGAGGTCGACGACGAGATGATCGAGCGCCTCAAGGCGGGCGTGATGCTCGAGGACGGCCCGGCCAAGTTCACCGATATCCAGAAGGCGCCGGGCGGTGAAGGCTTCAACCATTGGTACCATTGCGTGGTGATGGAAGGCCGCAACCGTGAGGTGCGTCGCCTGTGGGAGTCCCAGGGCATGGTGGTCAGCCGCCTGAAGCGCGTGCGTTTCGGCCCGGTGTTCCTCAACTCCGACCTGCCGATGGGCCGCTGGCGTGAAATGAGCCAGGGCGAGATCGACATCCTCGCTGCCGAAGTCGGGCTGCAGCCGGTGGCGCTGCCGACCCTCAACCTCAAGGCCAAGGACAAGCTCGAGCGTCTGCAGCGCAAGTCCACGCGCCCCATGGGTCGTGGCGAGCGCGTGCGTGACCTGCGCCCCGCCAAGGACGCCGGCGAGCGTCAGCCACGCGCGGCCAGCGAGCGCCCGGCGCGTCCGGCACGTGAGGAAGCGCCGCGCAAGGGTAGCCGCGGCAGCGCCGTTGCCGAACGTCCTAGCGAGATGCGCAAGCGTCCTGCGCGTGCGGAAGGCGACAAACCAGCCGGCCGTGGTCGCGGTAAACCGCGTGGTTGATCGCATGCGGCGGTGAAAGGGCCAGCCTTCGGGCTGGCTTTTTTGTGCCTGGTCGAAAAGTGCGAGCCTTCAAGCTGCTGAACAGGAAGCGTTTTTCGTCATGCTGGAAAGTATTTGAACCATCTTGTAACGAAATCTATACGGAATCTGCCGGTATTACCGTTCGGTTTCCTGCTTTCCAGGCTGGTGTAAACAGATCTTGCCGCATGCCGCGCCGCAGAGCCTTCCATCGGCCGTTCGCGCTATTGCCCAAAGCCCCGTCCCGCGCTGATATGACGGACATTGCCAAGTGCATCAGCCCACTCCTGCAGTCGGGCCTACACAACAACAAATGGAGGCGCCATGTACGCCGATCACTACGCCATTGATGGCCCTTGCCCCAGGACCGCTGCGTTTTTTCTCGAGGAAACGACGCAACGCGTTGACGCCTGCGCGCTCGCAGGGGTATACAATGCGCCGCGTTTTACCTGTGACCCCCTCGCGTACCACGCATTCTCGCCGACTCCCGGCTGATCCGCCCCAGGCTCCGTGCCAGGCGCGGCGCCAGGGTCCGGGAACCCAAGGTAACCACCTTGCCTCATTCCGCTGTGCCACGAGCGCGGCGGGTCCGATTCCGTCACAGATAAAAACAAGCAGGTGACTTCGTTCATGAGTGGACACAATTCGCAGCCGTCAGGCGAACTCAAGCGTGGCTTGAAGAACCGCCATATCCAGCTGATCGCCCTGGGGGGCGCCATCGGTACCGGCCTGTTCCTCGGCTCGGCCGGGGTGATGAAATCCGCCGGGCCCTCGATGATCCTTGGCTACGCCATCTGCGGCTTCATCGCCTTCATGATCATGCGCCAGCTCGGCGAGATGATCGTCGAAGAGCCCGTGGCCGGCTCCTTCAGCCACTTTGCCCACAAGTATTGGGGCGGCTTTGCCGGGTTCCTGTCGGGCTGGAACTGCTGGGTGCTTTACATCCTGGTGGGCATGTCGGAGTTGTCCGCCGTCGGCAAGTACGTCCACTACTGGTGGCCGGAAATCCCGACCTGGGTGACGGCGGCGGGCTTCTTCCTGCTGATCAACGCGATCAACCTGATGAACGTCAAGGTGTTCGGCGAGGCCGAGTTCTGGTTCGCGATCATCAAGGTGGCCGCCATCGTCGGCATGATCGCCCTGGGCGCGTACCTGCTCACCAGCGGCAGTGGCGGCCCGGACGCCTCGGTGACCAACCTGTGGAGCCATGGTGGTTTCTTCCCCAACGGCGTGAGCGGATTGGTGATGGCGCTGGCGATCATCATGTTCTCCTTCGGTGGCCTGGAAATGCTCGGCTTCACCGCCGCCGAGGCCGACAAGCCCAAGACCGTGATCCCGAAGGCGATCAACCAGGTCATCTACCGCATCCTGATCTTCTACATCGGCGCCTTGGTTGTGCTGCTGTCGCTGACCCCGTGGGACAGCCTGGTGGCCAGCATCGATGCGTCGGGTGGTAGCTATGGCAGCAGCCCGTTCGTCCAGGTGTTCTCGCTGCTGGGCAGTGATGTCGCGGCGCACCTGCTGAACTTCGTGGTACTGACCGCGGCACTGTCGGTGTACAACAGCGGCACCTACTGCAATGCGCGCATGCTCTACGGCATGGCCGACCAGGGCGATGCCCCGGCGGGCCTGGCGAAGATCGACCGTCGTGGCGTGCCGGTGCGGGCGATCCTGGCGTCGGCAGCGTTCACCCTGATTGCCGTGCTGCTCAACTACTTCATGCCGCAGCATGCCCTGGAGTTGCTGATGTCGCTGGTGGTCGCGGCGCTGGTGATCAACTGGGCGATGATCAGCTACTCGCACCTCAAGTTCCGCCAGCACCTTGACCGTACCGGCCAGAAGCCGCTGTTCAAGGCGCTGTGGTACCCGTACGGCAACTACCTGTGCCTGGCCTTCGTGGTGCTGATCCTGGGCATCATGCTGCAGATCCCGGGGATCCAGATTTCGGTCTACGCGATTCCGGTGTGGCTGGTGGTGATGTATGTGTTCTATGTGATCAAGAGCAAGCGCATGGCGCAGGCGGGTACTGCGGCGGGTAGCGTGGCCAAGTAAGCCGGTAGCTTGATTCGGGAAACCCGGTGCCAGGGGCTGGTGCCGGGTTTTTTGTTGTCTGCTCGGGCCCTGTGGGAGCGGGCTTGCCCGCGAAAGCGTCCAACCAGGCAACCGCTAAATCTGCTCCAACAACCACCCGCGAAACGCCCTGAGCGAGGGCAGCGCCTCGTTGCGCGGCGGGTAGATCAGGTAATAGCTGCGCTGGCTGGCGAACGCCTCGCCCGGGCTGAACAGCTCGCCCTTGGCCAACTCCTCGGCCACCAGAATCCTCGGCACCAGGCCGATGCCGATCCCGGCGCGTACTGCCTGGATCAGGTGCGATGTCAGCTCGAAGCTCGGCCCCAGCCGCATGGCGCGGTGCGCCAGGCCGTGATGAGAAAACCATTCGCCCCAGGCATGCGGGTTGTTGGCGACATTGAGCAGCAACTCTTCGCTGATCCGTGCCGGCGTCCATGTGTCCGCTGCGCCCGCAGCCTGCGGCGGCAGGATCACCACCAGTTCCTCGGCATGCAATCGATGGCAGATCAGGCCGGGCAGGTCCTGGCTGGCCACGCCGATGGCGGCATCGATCTCGCTGGTGTCGAAGTTGATCGCCTCGATGCGTGAATGGATGTGCACCAGCATCCCGGGATGCGCGCTGTAGAACGCGTTCAGGCGCGGCAGCAGCCATTTCGAACCGAAGGTGGGCAGTGTCGCCAGGCGCAGGGTGCCGACCCCGGACTGATAGGCGAGGGCCTGCAGCGTGGCGCTGCGAATGCGCCCGAGGGCTTCGCTCAACTCGCGCTGGTACAGGCGCCCGACATCGGTCAATTGCACCTGGCGCCCCTCGCGGCGGAACAAGGTCAGGCCCAGTTGCTGCTCCAGCGCCTGGACCTGGCGGCTGACGGCGCTCTGGGTCAGTGACAGCTCGACGGCCGCGCGGGTGTAGCTTTCATGCCGGGCAGCGGCCTCGAACGCCAGCAGCAAGGACATCGATGGGGTCAGGTGGCGGTAATTCATTCATGAAACTCATCGATAGCGGCAGGATTATCCGTTTGCCCTCGGCTGGAAAGTACAGGAACATTGGCCTACTCGTCATCCGGCTCTGAGTTATTCATGCCGGCTGAGCAACAGAGCGTCGCCCGCCGGGTGATGCCAGACCGTGAACCTGCCCATACAAGAGGCCATCCTTCGATGATCGCCCAGTTGCCTGTCCGTGCGCCTGCCGCCGGCTACCCCGAATTCCTCGAAGCCCTGAGCGCCAGCGGCTTCCGTGGCCAGATCAGCGCCGACTACGGCACCCGTACGGTGCTGGCCACCGACAACTCGATCTATCAGCGCCTGCCCCAGGCGGCCGTCTTCCCGCTCGACGCTGACGACGTGGCACGCGTCGCCACGTTGATGGCCGAGCCGCGTTTTCGCCAGGTCAAACTGACCCCGCGCGGTGGTGGTACAGGGACCAACGGCCAGTCATTGACCGACGGCATCGTCGTCGACCTGTCGCGGCACATGAACACCATCCTCGAAATCAACACCCAGGAGCGTTGGGTGCGGGTGCAGGCCGGTGTGGTGAAGGATCAGCTCAACGCTGCGCTCAAGCCGCACGGGCTGTTCTTCGCCCCTGAGCTGTCGACCTCCAACCGCGCCACGGTCGGCGGCATGATCAATACCGATGCCAGCGGCCAGGGCAGTTGCACCTACGGCAAGACCCGTGACCATGTGCTCGAGCTGCACAGCGTGCTGCTCGGTGGCGAACGCCTGCACAGCCTGCCGATCGACGACGCTGCGCTGGAGCAGGCCTGCGCCGCACCTGGCCGGGTCGGCGAGGTCTATCGCATGGCCCGCGAGATCCAGCAGACCCAAGGCGAGCTGATCGAGAACACCTTCCCCAAGCTAAACCGTTGCCTGACCGGTTACGACCTGGCGCACCTGCGCGACGAAGAGGGCCGCTTCAACCTAAATAGCGTGCTGTGCGGTGCCGAAGGTTCGTTGGGCTACGTGGTCGAGGCCAAGCTCAATGTACTGCCGATCCCGAAATACGCGGTGTTGGTCAACGTGCGTTACACCAGCTTCATGGATGCCCTGCGTGATGCCAATGCGTTGATGGCGCACAAGCCACTGTCGATCGAGACCGTCGACTCCAAGGTACTGATGCTGGCGATGAAGGATATCGTCTGGCACAGCGTCGCCGAGTACTTCCCCGCCGACGCCGAGCGCCCGACCCTGGGTATCAACCTGGTCGAGTTCTGTGGCGACGAGCCGGCTGAGGTCAATGCCCGTGTCGAGGCGTTCGTCGAACACCTGCGCAGCGATACCAGCGTCGAGCGGTTGGGCCATACCCTCGCCGAGGGCGCCGAGGCCGTGACGCGCGTCTACACCATGCGCAAGCGTTCGGTCGGTTTGCTCGGCAACGTCGAAGGCGAGGTGCGGCCGCAGCCGTTCGTGGAAGATACCGCGGTACCGCCGGAGCAGTTGGCCGACTACATCGCCGAATTCCGTGCGCTGCTCGATGGCCATGGCCTGGCCTATGGCATGTTCGGTCATGTCGATGCCGGCGTGCTGCACGTGCGTCCGGCGCTGGACATGAAAGACCCCGCCCAGGCCGCGTTGGTCAAGCCGATCTCCGATGCGGTGGCGGCGCTGACCAAGCGCTATGGTGGTTTGCTCTGGGGCGAGCATGGCAAAGGGTTGCGTTCGGAATACGTGCCGGAGTACTTCGGTGAGCTGTATCCGGCCCTGCAGCGGCTCAAGGGTGCATTCGACCCGTACAACCAGCTCAATCCGGGCAAGATCTGCACGCCGCCAGACAGCGCCGAGGGCCTGACGCCGGTCGATGGTGTCACCCTGCGTGGCGACCTGGACCGAAACATCGACGAGCGCGTGTGGCAGAGCTTCGGCAGCGCCGTGCACTGCAACGGCAACGGCGCCTGCTACAACTATGACCCCAACGACGCCATGTGCCCGTCGTGGAAGGCCACCCGCGAGCGCCGCCATTCACCCAAGGGGCGCGCTTCGCTGATCCGTGAATGGCTGCGCCTGCAGGGCGAGGCCAACATCGATGTGCTGGCCTCGGCGCAGCGCAAGGCGTCGTGGATCAAGGGCCTGCCCAAGCGCCTGGGCAACCTGCGGGCCCAGCGTCAGGGCCAGGAGGACTTCTCTCACGAGGTTTACGACGCCATGGCCGGCTGCCTGGCGTGCAAGTCGTGCGCGGGGCAGTGCCCGATCAAGGTCAACGTACCGGACTTCCGTTCACGCTTCCTCGAGCTCTACCACGGTCGCTACCAGCGCCCGCTGCGTGATTATCTGATCGGCTCGCTGGAGTTCACCATTCCGTACCTGGCCCATGTGCCGGGCGTGTATAACGCGGTGATGGGGTCGAAGTGGGTCAGCCGTCTGCTGGCTGACAAGGTCGGGATGGTCGACAGCCCACTGATCAGCCGCTTCAATTTCCAGTCCACCCTGACCCGCTGCCGTGTGGGTGTGGCCAGTGTGCCCGCCCTGCGCGAGCTGACCCCGGCCCAGCGCGAGCGCAGCATCGTGCTGGTGCAGGACGCTTTCACGCGGTACTTCGAGACGCCGCTGCTGGCTTCGTTCATCGAGCTGGCCCACCGGCTGGGCTACAAGGTGTTCCTGGCGCCCTACAGCGCCAACGGCAAGCCGCTGCACGTGCAGGGTTTCCTTGGTGCCTTCGCCAAGGCGGCGATTCGCAATGGCCGGCAGCTCAAGGCCCTGGCGGATTGCGGTGTGCAACTGGTGGGGCTGGACCCGGCGATGACCCTGGTCTATCGCCAGGAATACCAGAAGGTCGACGGCCTGCAAGGCTGTCCGACGGTGTTGTTGCCGCAGGAATGGCTGATGGAGGCGCTGCCCGAACAGGCCGCAGGGCAGGGTGGCAGCTTCCGCCTGATGGCGCACTGCACCGAGAAGACCAACGTCCCGGCCAGCACCCGGCAGTGGGAGCAGGTCTTCGCGCGGATGGGGCTGAAGCTTTCCACCGAGGCCACCGGATGTTGCGGGATGTCCGGGACCTACGGGCACGAGGCACGCAACCAGCAGGCTTCGAAGACCATCTTCGAGCAGTCGTGGGCGACCAAGCTGGACAAGGAGGGTGAGGCGTTGGCAACCGGTTATTCGTGCCGCAGCCAGGTCAAGCGCATGACCGAGAAGCAGCTGCGCCATCCGCTGGAGGTGGTGTTGCAGTACGTGGTGCGCTGATCTCGCGGCCTCTTCGCGGGCAAGTCCGTGAAGAGGCCAGCGCAACCTTCAGCCGTGCTGCTCCCGTCCGAGCCGTGCCTGGCGGTACAGGTACAGGCTCAATACCAGCCCGCACATCGCCGCCCCGGCGGCAAACAGGAAGATCGACCTGAAGCCGAACCCTGAGGCCACCGCGCCCACCAGTGGCCCGGTGATCCCCAGCGACAGGTCGATGAACAGCGAATAGGCGCCGACCGCCGCGCCACGGTTGGCTGCCGACACCTGGTTCACCGCTTCCACCCCCAGTGCCGGGAACACCAGCGAGAAGCCGAAGCCGCTCAAGGCCGCGCCCACCAAGGCCAGCTGGGCGTTGGGTGCCAGCCACAGCATCAACAGCCCCAGGGTTTCCACCGACAGGCAGGCGATGGCCACGCGAAAACCGCCGATGCGGTTGATCAGATTGCCGAACAGCAGGCGTGCGCAGATGAAGCTGGCGCCGAACAGGCTCAGGGTCAGCGCCGCATCTGGCCAGTTGCGGCTGGCGTAGTAGAGGGTGATGAAGGTCGCGATGGTGCCGAAGCCGATCGAGCCCAGCGCCAGCCCCGAACCATGCGGGAACACCTTGCCCAGCACCTGCAGGAAGGGCAGGCGCTTGCCCGCCACCACCGGCGCGGCCTGCTTGGGCCAGGCCAGTGCCAGGCCAAGAACGCCCAGCAGAATGATGCTCGCACCCATGCTCCACAGCCCCAGGCCCTTGACCATCAGCACCCCCAGCGGTGCGCCGACGGCCAGCGCACCATAGCTGGCGATGCCATTCCAGGAGATGACCTTGGCGGTGTGTTCGGCGCCGACGCGGCCGATGCCCCAGCCGATCGAACCCGAGCCCACGAGGCTTTCCGCGCTGCCCAGTACCAGGCGCCCGATGAGCAGGCAGGTGAGGCTCAGCCAGGGCAGGTGGGTGAGGAAGCTGCAGGCCAGCATGAACACCCCGCTCAGGCCGCAGCCGAACAGGCCCCACATTACCGCCTTCTTGCTACCGAGGTTGTCGATGATACGGCTGGCGGTCGGGCGGCTGAGCAGGGTTGCCAGGTACTGCACGCTGATGACCAGGCCTGCGAGCACGGCGCTGAAACCCAGGTCGTTGTGCACATAGCTGGGCAGTACGGCAAGGGGGATGCCGATGTTCAGGTAGCCGATGAAGGTGAAGAGAACGATGGAGACGACTTGCAGGGTGACCGCAAGAGGGCGCGGTGAGTCGGGCATGGGGGCCTTCGAGGTTCTGGACTGTGTGAAAACGCGATGACGGGGGGTAGCCGCAGGTCAGCCGTTTTCACACGGTCGGTGGGGATGCGCGGTTATTCCTGATCGGCGCTGGATTGATCGTCACCTTCCTGCGAAGCAGGTGCCGGCTCGGCGGCGTGGGCGGTAACGGTTTGCTCTTCGGGGTTCAGGCTTGGGAAGGGAAGATTCGGGATTTCATGCATCTCGTCGTTCCTCGCAAGTGTGAGTGAAAAGGCGGCGCGTAGCGCAGTGGAAGCTTTTGCAAAGCCGGGGCAGGATACAGCAGTCTGGATGACAGTTTATAAATTTTCCTGTTCGCCGGTCGATTTGCGGGCGAATAGCGGACGATGTTCGCTTGGGTTCTGCCGGGAATGCATTCGCGCCGG
>NZ_JABWRO010000113.1:0-18506 GCF_014268985.1 Pseudomonas sp. RW10S2
AAACAGGCCGCTTATGCGGCCTGTTTCGTTTTCGGCATCTTCAGGTATTTTCGCGGACAGTCCCGCGAAAAAGTCACCGCCGATACGCCTGCCTAGCGCTGCTCCCCCTCATGACTGTCCAAGGTATCCCGCGCAATCTCACGCCCCAGTGCGATCAGCTCCGGCGCCTTGTAGAACTCGAAGAACCGGCACACCCGCTTCGGCACATTGATCAGTACATCCGGTGGATACCCTGCGATCTTGTACTGTGCCAGCGAAGTCTGCATCACCTCGAAGCTTTGGTTGATCAGGTCGAGTAGCGAGGCAGGCCCGACGTTATCGATGATGAACGAACCGGTCGCCGACTTCGGGGCGCCTTCGCGCTCCGGTGCCGCTGCCGGTTGCTGGCTTTCCGGGTCGGCGGATTCACTCAGCCACGGGTTTGTCTGGCTCATGCGTTCAGCGACGATTTCCTGTTCGATACGCATCAGCTGCTCGGCCGGCTTGCGGCGAAACGGCATGCGTGCCCCCAGCGAACTGATCACCGATTCGAAACGCATCCTGAACGCCGCCGGGCGTTCGATCACCGGCAACTGGTACTGTTTCTGATTGGTGGCGTTGAGGTTGACCGCGATGATCAGGTCGCAGTGGCTGGACACCACTGGGACGATCGGCAGTGGATTGAGAATGCCGCCATCGACCAGCATGCGGTTGCCCTGCATGACGGGCGTGAACAGGCTGGGGATCGCCGCCGAGGCGCGCATGGCCTGGTGCAGGCAGCCTTCCTGGAACCAGATCTCCTGCTGGTTGGTCAGGTCGGTGGCAACGGCGGTATAGGGGATTCGCAATTGTTCGATGTTGATCTCGCCGACGATCTTGCGAATTTGCCCAAATACCTTGTCGCCGCGGATGGCGCCCAGGCGAAAGCTCACATCCACCAGGCGCAGCACGTCGAGATAATCCAGGCTTTCGATCCAGCGGCGATACTCGTCGAGCTTGCCGGCGGCATAGATGCCACCAATCACAGCACCCATCGAGCAGCCAGCGATGCAGGCGATTTCGTAGCCGCGACGCTCGATCTCCTCGATCACGCCGATGTGCGCATATCCCCGGGCACCGCCCGAACCGAGCACCAGTGCGACACGCTTGCTCATACTTTTCCCCCCAAGGCATTTCGCGCGTGTTCCCACAATGCACCCATTGCTGCCCGTGCTTCAATGTCGTTGCGCGCTGGGCTACGCTGAGCATGGCACTTTTCACGTTGCCGGCCGTCGAACAGCGACTGTTTTGTCCTTCCTGAGGTAATACTTGATGAAAGCCTGGATCTGCCTTCCCCTGATTGCCCTGGCCCTTGCTGGCTGTGCGGGCAAGACGGCCTATCGCGACAGTTGCGCGACCCAGTTGGATGCCGCCTGGAAGGAGCTCGACCTCGCCAAGGCCGAAGGGTTTGCGGGTACCGTGAGTTACTCCAAGGCGTTGTCGCTGCTGACCGGCGCCAAGACCCAGCAGCAGTTCGAGGCGTTCGAGGGGTGCAGCAGCAAAGCCGAGCGAGCGCGGTTCTATATCCGTGAGTCCCGTGCAGGCCGTTGACGGAGGAGGCTGACATGCCCGCCATGCTCGACCATGTAGTCGTTCAGATCCTGGCCCTGCAGGTGCGTCTGTTGGCCTGCCGGGAACGCCTGGCCGCCGATACCGACAGCGAAGCCTTGCACGACCTGCGCACTACCGTCAGGCGCTTGCGCAGCCTGCTGCGACCCTTGCGCGAGCTGCCGGGTGTCGAGCAGTTGGAGGATGCCGCGAAATCGCTGGGCACGCTCACCACGCCCTTGCGCGACCGCGAGGTGCTGGCCGCGCAGTTGATCTCTGCGGGGTATGCGCAGGCCGGGCAGCGGCGCCTGCAGGGCAGGGCGGCGACGTTCGTCAGTGTGGCTGCCAGCCCGCAGTTGACCCGGCTGCTGGCGATACTGGATTCGTTCCCGCTGTTCCTGCGTGCTTCGCAACGCGAAGGCCTTGCGAATGACTTGGGCACGCGCATCGACAAACGTCTGCGCAAGCAATGGCGCACGCTGGAAGCGGCCATCGACGATCCGGCCCACGACCGGCATCGCTTGCGTCTGTTGATCAAGCGGGTGCGCTACGGCGATGAAGCCTACCCGCAGTTGCGCCACGCGGCGAAGAAGCTTCAGAAGCTGCTCAAGCAGGCGCAAGGGGACCTGGGCGATTGGCATGATCGTGTTCAATGGTTGCTGCAGTTGCGCGAGCATCCCGACCTGGCGCCGTGCAAGGCGGCCTGGGAAACCGAGTTGCAGGAGGTCGAGCGCACCTGCGATGCCACCTTGGAGTCGTTGCGCAAGGCTCTGTCGCGTCGATAACCCCAGTAAATGACCGATATGCGGGCTGCCCTGCGCCAGCCCGCTGGTTACCATGCGCCTTGACCCCCGTTGTCGATAGAGGCCAAGGACTTCCATGAATTTCGATGAACTGCTAAAGGCTGTGCGCCGCAATCCTGCGGCGGTCAGTATCCCTGCAGACTGGGCCCAGGGCCGCGCTTCGTTTGGCGGGTTGATGGCGGCGCTGGTCTATGAGGCGATGTGCCAGAAGATCAGCGACGGACGTCCGGTGCGTTCGTTGGCCATCAGTTTCGTCGGCCCGGCGGCACCGAATGTGCCGATTCGTTTCGAAGCCGAGGTGCTGCGTGAGGGCAAGGCAGTGAGCACGCTGCTGGGGCGCGCGATTCAGGATGGGCAGGTGGTGACGCTGGTGCAGGGCAACTTCGGTGCTGGGCGCTCGTCGGTGGTTGAGGTGCCGGCTGAGCCAGCGCCACCGTTCAAGGCTCTGGAGGACTCGGCGCCGGAGCTGCCCTACATCAAGGGAGTCATGCCTGAGTTCATGCGCAAGGTAGCACTGCGCTGGGCGATTGGGGGGCTACCGTTCTCCGGCAACGCATCGCGCCAGATGGGTGGCTGGGTGCGCCTGCGCGACCTGCCGAAGGCGCCGCTCGAAGTGTCGCACCTGCTGGCGCTGGTCGATGCCTGGCCGCCGAGCCTGATGCCTTATCTAAAGCAGCCTGCCGCAGGCAGCACCCTGACCTGGACCATCGAGTTCGTCCAGCCATTGCCTGAGCTGACCACACAGGACTGGTACCAGTACTGTGTAGAGACCGAGCACGCCCGTGATGGTTATGGGCATGCCGCAGCCCGCTTGTGGTCGGCGGACGGCCGCTTGTTGGCCTTGAGCCGGCAGACGGTGACGGTGTTCGCCTGAGCCCTGTCGCGTGTTCAGGGCCGATGCTTGTGGCGCTCGCGCCAGGCACGCCACCAGCCACCGCTCAGGACGAAACGTGGGAAGGTGATGAACTGTTCGGTTAGCAGACGTTTCAAGGCGTCCTGCCGATCGGTGAACGGCTCGGGTTGCTCGGCCTCCAGGCGATGGCCCTGGCGCTGCATGCCAAGCCCTGCGATCAGGGCGATCACGCCTACGGCAAGCTGGGTGATGTCGAGCGAGAACAGGCCTGAAAGCACCAGCAAGGCACCAAGGATGAACAGCGGTACGGCAATCAGGTGCAGCACCAGGTTGGTCGGGTGCCGGTGATTATGGTGGTAGCCGCGCCATTGCCAGGCGGGCAGATTCGGCAGACGTTTGCTCATGGACGATTCCCCTTGGTCATGTCCAAAGCTTAGTGCGGCCCCCCGCAGGGGGCCAATCGAGGCTGTTTATCGGGACTATAGCTTGAGCTGGCCAATGGCTTTGTTCAGCTCGCCGGCGAGGGTCGCCAGCGCGTTGCTGGTAGTGGCCGATCCGACGGTCTGCTGTACGGTTTCTTCGGTGACGTCGCGGATGCTCACCACTGCCCGATTCATCTCCTCGGCGACCTGGCTCTGCTGCTCGGCGGCCACGGCGATCTGTGTATTGCTCTCGCGCATCTGCGCCACCGCGCGGGTGATCTCGGCCAGTGCGTCCCCGGCCTCGCGGGCCTGTTTGACGCAATCGTCGGCTTTATAGGAGCTCTCCTGCATGTACTCCACGGCATCACGGGTGCCTGCCTGAAGTGCGGACACCATGGTGGTGATTTCGTTGGTGGAGTTCTGCACGCGCTTGGCCAGGTTGCGTACTTCGTCGGCCACCACCGCGAAGCCGCGGCCCAGGTCGCCGGCGCGTGCCGCCTCGATGGCGGCATTGAGGGCCAGCAGGTTGGTCTGTTCGGCGATGCTGTGGATCACGCTGACCACGCTGTTGATCTTCTGGCTGTCGTCCGCCAGTTGGCGAATCATTTCGGCCGTCTGCTGCACGCCGCTGGACAGCCCGGCGATCGAGTCCTGTACCCGGCTGACCACCTCCTGGCCGCTGCCGGCGAGGCTGTCGGCGCTTTGCGACAGGTCGCGGGTAGCGCCGGCATGCTGGGCGATATGGTGCACGGTGGCGGACATTTCGTTGATCGCCGTCGCCGCCTGGTCGGTTTCGCTCTGCTGGCCGATCATGCCGTGGCGCACATCATCCATGCTCGCCGCCAGGCGCGCCGCGCCCGAGTCCAGTTGGGCAGCAGTGTCGGCCACGGTGCTGACCACGCGGTGGTAGGTCGTCTGCATGGCGTTGAAGGCCCCGGCCATCTGGCCCACTTCGTCGCCGCAGGCCAGCGGCACGCGAGCCGACAGGTCGCCGGTTCTTTCCACGTGCAGCATCACATCCTTGAGGGTGTTGAGCTGGCTGAGCAGGAAACGGATCAGCAACTGCGAAGCGCAAAGCATCGCCAGCATGAGAATCAGCACGCACACCGCGTAGTTGCTGAAGCGGTCGATGAATACCTGACGCAGGCTTGGCGATGCTGCCAGCACGGCAATGTGCTGACTGCCCTGGCGCAGCACCTGGGCACCGCGCAACGGATTGTCGCCAAGCAGCCACGCGGCGGGCAACGCGACCCAGCCTTGGCCGTCACGCAGGGCCTCGAGGGGCTCGCCGGCAAAGCTCGGGGTCTGGCCATCCTGCCAACGGATCATTTGTGGCAGTTGGGGAAGGGGTTGTGCAACTGGCCAGGCGGCCAGCAGTTCGGCCTGGGCGACGGCTTGCGCCTGGGCCGACTCGGCGCGAGCCTGCTGCTCCAGGTACACCGCGTAGAGCACCAGCAGCAAGGTGGTTACGAAGGCCACTGCATTGACGGCCCAGAACTTGTACTTTAGGGAAATATTGCTAAGCCAGGCACCCATGGTAGGTCTTCTCTGAGTTGAGCGGAAACATCATTGGCAAGGTGCCATCATTGTGTCCGCTCGCGCGCGAAGCCTTCATGACATGCGTCAAGGGAGCTTGAAGAAATCCTTGGCTGTCGCCGTGGTGTGCCGGGCACAGTGTTCGAGGCTTTCGCCCCGATGCAAGGCGACTTCACGCAGTACTTCAGGCAGGAACGCCGGTTCGTTGCGTCCGCTCTTCGGTTTTGGCCGCAGGCTGCGCGGCAGCAGGTAGGGCGCATCGCTTTCGAGCATCAGCCGGCCTTCGGGAATATTGCCTACCAGCGGATGCAGGTGCGTCCCACGTCGCTCGTCGCAGATCCAGCCGGTGATACCGATGTGCAGGTCCAGGTCGAGGTAGGCGAACAGCGCCTGGCGCTCGCCGGTGAAGCAGTGCACCACGGCCGCTGGCAACTGGTCGCGGTAGTGCTTGAGGATTGCCAATAGCCGCTCGCTGGCATCGCGCTCATGCAGGAAGACCGGCAACTGCAGTTCGACAGCCAGGGCCAGTTGCGCCTCCAGGGCTTGTTCCTGCTGTGGGCGCGGGGAGAAGTCTCGGTTGAAGTCCAGCCCGCATTCACCTACGGCGAGCACCCGCGGCTGGGCCAGCAGATCGCGCAGTGTGCGTTCGCTGGCACTTTCCCAATGGCTGGCATCGTGAGGGTGGACACCGGCTGTGCTGAACAGGTGTTTGCCGGCCTCATCCAGGCGCTGGCACAGCGCCAGGGCCTCTTCGCTGACGGCTAGGCTGGTGCCGGTCACCACCATCTGCGCCACGTCGGCGGCCAGGGCGCGTTCGACGATCGCCGCCTGCTGGTCGTGAAAGCTGCTGTTGGTCAGGTTGACGCCGATATCGATCAGTTGCATGGTGCTACCTCGTGCCGCGGGGCGGCCAGCATAGCAAAATCTGCAAGTTCGCAAAAAATCCAAGAACTTCAAACGTTTGCCATGGTCTCTTGCCGTCATTTGTCATGCGCAGCGCTCGGCGCATGGTTTCCGCCAACCGCTCCTGGACCCTTTTCATGCTGCGAACCCTGCTGACGACCTTGCTGTTGCTCGGGCTGATCGCCGCTGAGCTTGCCATCGCCCGCGAAGCCGGCCCATTGCAGCATGTGCCGACCAGCCAGAGTCGTGACCTTGCGCAGATTCGTGCGAGCAAGGTGTTGCGGGTGCTGGTCAACCAGAGTCGCAACAGCTCAGGTGAGGTCAAGGGCGAACCGGTAGGTATCGAATACTATCGCCTGCGCGCGCTGGAGCATTTTCTCAATGCGCGGGTCGCGGATGGTCAGGAAATCACGCTGCAGATCATCCCGCGCGCCAAGGAACAACTGATAGGTGCCCTGCAGCGCGGTGAAGGCGACCTTGCCGCGCCCGGCGAATTGCTTGATGCGGGGCTGGTGCAGGGTGTCGGTGTCAGTGCACCGGTGCTTGACCAGGTGCCGTTGCTGCTGGTCGGGCGCAAGGGCGAACGGGCCTTCAGCCGGGTCGAGCAACTGTCCGGGCGCACCATCGCGCTGACTACCGCCAGCGCTGCCGGCGCGGTGATCGAGCAGATCAACCAGCAGCTGGCCCTGCGCAAGCGCCCGCTGGTGAAGATCGAGTGGGTCGACCCCACCCTGGCCGTCGAGGATGTACTGGAGATGGTCCAGGCCGGCATCTATCACCTGACCGTGGTGGAGCGCCCCATCGCCCAACGCTGGGCGCGGGTGATGCCCAAGCTGCGCCTGGACACCCAGTTGCGCCTGAGCCAGCCTCAGGCCATGCGCTGGTATGTGCGCAGGGATGCCGAGCAGTTGCTGGCCAGCGTGGACCGCTTCCTCGCCGTTTACCGTGCGCCGGACAACCAGGATGCAGCCTTCGAGCGCATCTATCGACGCCAGTACCGCGTGCACAATCCGTTGGCTCGCCAGGATCGCCAGCGCCTGGAGTCGCTGCGCGCGGTGTTGCAGAAGCACGGCGCCGACCAGCAGATCGACTGGCTCAATCTGGCGGCCTTGGCGTTCAAGGAGTCGACGTTCGATCCCAAGGCTCGCGGCACAGGGGGCGCCCATGGGCTGATGCAGATCACCCCGGCCGCCGCGCAACGGGTGGGCGTGAGCAATACCGCCACGGTCGATGGCAATGTGCAGGCCAGCGCGCGCTACCTCGCGTTGATCCGGCGCAAGTTCTTTTCCAGCCCGCAGCTCAATGAGCGTGAGCGCATGGCCTTCATTCTCGCTGCCTACAACCTCGGTCCGGAGCGTGTCCAGGCCATGCGCGCCGAGGCCCGTCGCCGCGGCCTCAACGGCAACCAGTGGTTTTTCCAGACCGAGCGCATCGCCATGGAGCAGGTGGGGATGGGGCCGGTGAACTTCGTCAACAGCGTCAACAAGTACTTCCTGGCATTCAACCGTGAGCGCAGCGCCTTGGAGCGGGTTGCGAAACGCCGATAAATCGACTTTTTCGATTTGTTTGTTGGGTTTTTTGCGGTTTTCTTATTCGCTGGTTTGATTAAGATGGCAGCCATTCCAACCTGACATTTCAAGGAAGCTCACCCGATGAATCCCTCCCTCAACGCCCTGTTCGTCACCCGCGCCGGTTTCGGCCTCAGCATCATCCGCATCCTGGTCGGCATCATCTTCATGGCGCATGGCTCACAGAAGCTGTTCGGCCTGTTCGGTGGCCATGGCCTGGAAGGCACCGGTCAATGGATGGAAAGCATTGGCCTGGCCCCTGGCTATCTGATGGCCCTGCTCTCGGGCAGCGCGGAGTTCTTCGGCGGCCTGGCACTGCTGCTCGGCCTGCTGGCCCGCCCGGCGGCGCTGGCGCTGAGCGTGACGCTGGTGGTGGCGATCTTCTCGGTGCACATCGGCAATGGTCTGTTCATGTCCAACAACGGCTACGAGTTCGCCCTGGCACTGTTGGGCGGCACGCTGGCGGTGCTGGTCGAAGGGGCGGGGCGCCTGTCTCTGGATCGTCTGATCGCCCGCTGACATCTTGTTGCAACCACCCTGCGGCAAGCTGCAAGTGAATGCCCTCTTGCAGCTTGCCGTCCGACGCTCTACGATACCGCTTGCGCCGATTTAAACAGCTACTTGCGGGGCGCAGGAGAGGCCCCCGGGCGATCCGAAATACCGCTAAAGCGCTGGTTCGGTGACGCCTCCCACCGCTGCCCAGCGGGATTTGCGAGGCGAAGAGATACCACCATGAGTTGCCCACGTACCAGTGTCTGCCTGACCCCACTGCCTGTTGACCAGGCCTCCCGCACTCCGCGCATCCTGCTCGGTGGCCAGCATCAACCCACGCTCCTGCGTAACCTCGACGGCTTCTCGCGCCGCAAGGGCCAGGCCCGCGCCTTCCTCATCCAGTTCGCCGAAGCGGCTTGCAACCTTGCCCATTACGCCAACGATCGCTTTGACCTGGCCGTAATCCAGGCCCCGATCGGCGAGGATGCCGGCGAGATCATCGGCCAGTTGACCCGCATCGCGCGCCAGGGCCTGATCACCCGTCGCTGAGCGGGGTGTGGCGGCTTCTGTTTTTGGTTAAGCTCGGTAACCCGGCAGGCCCAAGGCGCCTGCTGTGGCTGTGCCGAGGAGAGCAAGCGGTTTGAGTACCAACATCATCACCACCGAAGGTCATGACGCCCTCAAGAAGGAGCTGGACCACCTGTGGCGCGTCTACCGCCCCGAGATCACCCAGAAGGTGACCTGGGCCGCGTCGCTGGGGGATCGCAGCGAGAACGCCGATTACCAGTACAACAAGAAATTGCTGCGCGAGATCGATCGGCGGGTCCGCTACCTGCGCAAGCGCCTCGAGGATGTGAAAGTCGTCGCCTATTCCCCGGAGCAGGAAGGCAAGGTGTTCTTCGGTGCCTGGGTCGAGATCGAGAACGACGACGGCGAAACCCTGACGTTTCGCATCGTCGGTTACGACGAAATCTACGGTCGCAACGACTACATCTCCATCGACTCACCCATGGCCCGCGCGTTGCTGAAGAAAGAAGAGGGCGACGAAGTGCTGGTGCATACGCCCACGGGCGAAGCGACCTGGTACATCAATCGCATCCACTACGGCGCCCAGTGAGCGCATCCCGGTACAGCCGCCCCAGCGAGTCCCCCGCCAGCGCAATCTGCGCCTCGGTCAACGAGGCGTAGCCCACCAGTACGCCTGGAGGCCAGGCATGTTCACGGGTGAACAGTCCGAGCGGCTGAAGCATCAGGCCCTGCTCGCGGGCCTGTTGGCAGAATTGCTGTTCGTTGCAGTTTTCGGGCAACCAGAGGATGAAATGCAGCCCTGACTGCTCGCCGGCAATTCGCACGTCAGTGTGCCGGCGCAGCCTGTCGATGAGCAGGTCGCGGCGTTGCTGGTAGGTCTGCCGGGCAATGCGCAGGTGGCGCGCGTACTGGCCGTTGCCGAGCATCTGCTCCAGCGCTCGCTGGCCGAGGGCGCCAGGCGCTTGCCCGGAGATCGTCAGCGTGTCCAGCATTTCGGCGTGCAGGCGGCGGGGCACCACGGCGAAGCCCAGGCGCAGGTTGCTGAACAAGGTCTTGTTGAAACTGCCGCAGAACAGCACTCGGTCATGGTGGTCGATCGCCTTGATCGCCGGCAGCGGTGCACTCGCATAGTTGTACTCGCTGTCGTAATCGTCCTCGATGACTATCGCGTCCTGTGCCTGCGCCCAGTCGAGCAATGCCTGGCGGCGGTCGACGCTCATGCAGATGCCCAATGGCGCTTGATGGGCGGGCGTCACGTGCACCGCCCCGAGCGTTTCATGGTCGGCAAGGGTATCGACGCGCAGGCCCTGTTCGTCGAGTGGCGTGCTGAACAGCCTGTGCCCCGAGCGTTCGAAAATCCGCCTGGCCCAGGCATAGCCTGGGTCCTCGAGAGCGAGCGCCCGGTGCCTGGGCAGCACGCGGCTGAACAGGTCGAGGGTGTGGCGAATACCGTGGGTGACCAGGATGTCATCCGCTTCGCAGTCGATACCTCGATAGAGTCTCAGATGGGCTGCAATGGCCTGGCGCAGGCGTGGGTCACCCTGCGCAGGCAAGCGTTCAAGCAGGCCGGGGGCCTCCAGGCGTGCCGGGAAAAGATTCTGCTCCAGCAAGTTCGGGTCGGGCAGGCGCGCGACGAAGGGGACGCGCGCTTGGACCTGCGCTTGCAACAACTGTGGATCGGGCATCGGCCGCGCTGGTGGCGCGTGGCCGGTCGGGTTGCCGGATGCGATCAGGGCATCGGGCAGTTGCAGGGTGACCTGCGAGCCCGCGCCCTGGCGACGCTCGATGAAGCCTTCCAGCTTGAGTTGCTCGAACACCGCCTCCAGCGTGCCGCGCGCTACGCCCCAGCGCTGTGCCAACGTGCGTGTTGAGGGCAGCAGGGTGCCGGGTGGCAGATGGCCGCTGACCACCAGTTCCTGGAGAAAGCCATGCAGCAGCCGGTGCTTGCCGGTGGCGCTGCCGGCAGACAGTTCGAACGGCAGGGCGAGGTCGAGGGCAATGGCTTGCTTGCCTCTGGCCATAGTGGTCCATACCCGGGAAGGCCTAATGGGCCTTCATCTTATGCAGCGCCGCCCCTAACCTCAATCGCCTGACGCAGAGCCTTTGCGTCGTGCCCTTCAGGCGTCCCGAACCTTCATTCAAGGAACATCGAACCATGTGTAGAGCGGTGGGGCTGCGTTCGCCCGTCCGATTGTCTTTTGCGTTGCGGGTGCGGCCATGAACCGGCCCGGATTGTCAGTGGCCTTGCTGAGTGCGGTGGTGGTACCGCAGGTCGGTCTCGGCATCATGGTGCCAGCCTCGGTACAACTGGCCGAGCAGCTGCAGTCTGGCCTTGGTCAGGTACAGAGCACCTTGGTGATGTATATGGTCGGCTATGCGCTGTCGATGATGCTGGCTGGGCTTTTGAGCGATCGCTACGGGCCGCGCGCAGTGCAGTTGGGCGGGCTGTTGCTGGCTGCGCTCGGCACAGGGCTTGCGGCCAGTGCGACGTCTTTCGTTCCGTTCATGATTGGCCGTCTGCTGCAGGCCCTGGGCGGCTGCGTCGGCACGGTAACGACACGCATGGTGGTGCGCGAGGTGTTCGCCGAGCACGAGCGCATGGGCATTCTCACTACGCTGGCTTCGGCCATCGCTATCACGCCGTGCCTTGCGCCGCTGCTGGGCGGGGCGCTGCTGCCGCAAGTTGGGTGGCGCGGGATACTGGGGCTAGTGGGGGTGTTCAACCTGCTGGTGCTGCTCGTGTTCTGGCGCCTTGTGCCTCGCCTGCCGGGCACGGGGCAGGGTGTTGCGGTGGGCACGATCCTGCGCGTGTACAGGCGCAATCTGGGCACGGGAGCGTTCGTCTTTCACGCGAGTTGTATCAGCCTGGTCTGGATGAGCTACTTTGCGTTCCTGTCCTCGTCATCCTACGCCTTCCAGAGATTGCTGGGGTTCAGTGCGTTCGAGTACGGCGCCCTCATTGCGATCTGTGCACTGGGTTATGTCACCGGCAGTTTCCTGGCCCGGCGCCTGAGTCGCAGGCATGACCTGACGCAGATCCTGGCTGTGGGGGCCGGCATCGGCACTGTCGGCTGGGGCGGCCTGTGGCTGGCAGTCCATTGGATCGGGCCGACGGCGGGCGCCTTCGTCGTGCCGATGATGGCGATCCTGCTGAGTACTGGCATGGTGATCCCGGCCACCCAGGCTGGGTTGCTGCGCTGTGTGCAGCAGGACATCGGGCTGTCCACCGGACAGTTCTTTTTCCTGCAGATGGCCAGCGGTGCGGCCTATGGGCTGGTTGCCAGCCACTGGCCGGATCTGGACGTGAGGCAACTGGCCTTGCTGGTGGGGACGCCAATGGTGCTGCTCACCGTGCTGGTGGGCACGGCGAGCTGGCGCCATCGGCTCAAGTCTCGCGCAGTACGCTCAGTGGTGTCGCATTGAGTGCGCGGCGGGTGCCGAACACACCGGCACCGCCTACCAGGATCGCGCCCAACAGTGGCAGCACCAACAGCCAGGGGTGGGGCGTCCAGTGCAGGTCGAAGGCGTAGCGATACAGGGCCCAGGTGATCAGTTCGCAGCCCAGGGCAGCGAGCAGGCCGCTGGCGGCGCCAAGCAGGCCGAACTCGATGCGCCGGGCCTTGACCAGTAGTGCACGACCGGCGCCCAGGGCGCGCAGTAGCGCGCCTTGGCGGATACGTTCGTCCAGGGTGGCCTGCAGGCCGGCGAACAACACCGCAAGGCCTGCCGCGAGCACGAACAGCAGTACGTACTCCACCGCCAACGTGACCTGGGCGAGGATGCTGCGCAGTTGCCCCAGCAGCGCATCGACCTGGAGGATGGTCACCGCCGGAAACGCCCGCGACAGGGCGACCACGTCGGTATCGTGCCCCGGTGCGAGGTAGAAGCTGGTCAGGTAGGTGGCGGGCAGGCCTTGCAAGGTGCCGGGCTGGAAGATCATGTAGAAGTTCGGCTGGAAGCTGTCCCAGTGCACCGTACGCAGGCTGCTGACCCGTGCCTGGCGGTGCTCGCCGCCAATGTCGAAGGTCAGCAGATCGCCCAGCTTGAGCTTGAGGCTTGCGGCCAGCTCCGCCTCGACCGATACCGCGGGTGGTCCGTCGGCCGGCGGTGGTGTCTGCCACCAGTCGCCTTCGCTCAAGGCATTACCCTGGGGCAGTTCGGCAGCCCAGGTCAGGCTCAGGTCACGCTGCACGGCACGGTCGCCGGTGGACTCCTTGCTCACCAACTGTTGTACCGGCTGATCGTTGATATGGGTGAGACGGCCGGGGATCACCGGGTACAGCGGCGCCGAGGTGGCATTGACCTCGCGCAGGCGCTGGGCAAAGGGTTCGCGCTCGTCTGGCAGGATGTTCAGGGCGAAGTGGTTGGGGGCATCCTTGGGTAGCTGCGCCTGCCAGTTGTCCAGCAACTCGGCGCGCAATAGCGCGACCAGGGCCATGGCCAGCAGGATCAGGCCGAAGGCCAGCGCCTGGCCGGCGGCTGCCAGCGGATGGCGCAGCAACTGGCCCAGCCCCAGGCGCCAGGGCAGCGGCGAACCGATCAGCAACCGGCGCAGGCTGCGCAAGCCGAGCAGTAGCAGGCCGCCGAGCAGCAGCGCGGCGATCATGCCGCCGCCGAGCAGGGCGAAGGTCAGCAGCAGGTCTAGGCTCAGGCGCCACATGATCAGGCCCAGGGCGAACAATGCGGCGCCATAGACCAGCCAACTGCTGGGCGGAACTGGCAGCAGGTCGCGGCGCAGCACACGCAGGGGCGGCACTCGGCCCAGTGCGGCGAGCGGTGGCAGGGCGAAGCCGGCCAGCGCCACCAGGCCGGTGCCGATGCCGGCCAGTGCCGGGGCGATGCCGCCCGGTGGCACGGTGCTGGGCAGCAGCCCCTGCAGGAGGGCGAACAGCCCCAGTTGCGCGAGCCAGCCAAGCAGGGCGCCGGCCAGTGCCGCCACCAGCCCCAGCATTGCCAGTTGCAGCGAGTACAGGCCCAACGCCTGGTGTCGTGACAGCCCCAGGCAGCGCAGCAGGGCGCTGGCGTCCAGGCGGCGGGCGGCGTAGCGGCTGGCCGAAAGCGCCACGGCCACGCCGGCCAGCAGTACCGCCACCAGGCTGGCCATGTTCAGGTAGCGTTCGGCGCGACCCAGCGCGCCGCCGATCTGGCGGTTGCCATCACGGGTGTCGAGCAGCCGCTGGTTGGCAGCAAGATCCTTCTCCACCGCCTGGCGATACTGCACGAGGATGTCCGGCTCGCCGCGCCACAGGTCGCGATAGGTGACCCGGCTTCCTGGCTGGATCACGCCGGTGGCGTCCAGGTCGGCGATGTTCATCAGCACTCGCGGGGTGAGGCTGTAGAAGTTGCCGGCGCGATCCGGTTCGTAGGTCAGCACCCGGGTCATGCGCAGGGTCTTCATGCCCACGTCGATGCTGTCGCCCAGTGACAGCCCCAGTGCCGCCAGCAGGCGTGCCTCGACCCAGGCTTCCCCGGGCGCCGGCCCGCCGCCGGGCGTTTCGCTGCCATAGGGCGTGGCGGCGCTGCGCAGTTGGCCGCGCAGCGGGTAGGACGGGTCGATGGCCTTGATGCTCGACAACTGGATGCCAGCATCGGCGGCTACCACGCTGGTGAACTCCACCACGCGAGCGTGGGTCAGGCCGCGCGAAGTGCCGGCGTCGATCTGCGCCGCCTGGGCAGCGGAGGAACCCTGCAGTACCAGGTCGGCAGCGAGGAATTCGCTGGCCCGCAATTGCATGGCACCGTTGAGGCGGGCGCCGAAGTAACCGATGGCGGTGCTGGCGGCGACGGCCACCAGGAGTGCGAAGAACAGTACCCGTACTTCACTGGCGCGAGCGTCACGCAGCAGTTGGCGCAGGGCCAGGGCGCACAGGCGCATGAACGGCAGGCGGGTCATCATGGCTCCAGGGGCGCCACCAGGCGTCCGGCGTCCAGGCGGATCAGGCGACGGCAGCGCTTGGCCAGCCGTTCGTCATGGGTCACCAGCACCAAGGTAGTGCCGCGTTCCTTGTTGAGCTCGAACAGCAGGTCGCTGATGCGCTCGCCGGTATGGCTGTCGAGATTGCCGGTGGGTTCGTCGGCGAACAGCACTGCCGGGTGCGCCGCGAAGGCGCGGGCGATCGCCACCCGTTGCTGCTCGCCGCCGGACAGTTGGCGTGGGGTGTGGCTCAGGCGCTGGCCCAGGCCGACCCGTTCGAGCAGGGTGCGGGCCTGTTCGCGGGCGTCGCGGCGACCGTCCAGCTCCAGGGGCAACATGACGTTTTCCAGGGCATTGAGGCTGTCGAGCAACTGGAACGACTGGAACACGAAACCGACGTGTTCGGCACGCACCCGTGCCCGCTGGTCTTCGTCGAGGGGGCCGAGGTCGTGACCGGCGAGCACGACACTGCCATCGCTAGGGCGGTCAAGGCCTGCGAGCAGGCCGAGCAGGGTCGACTTGCCGGAGCCGGATGCACCGACGATGGCCAGGCTGTCGCCTTGGTCAAGGTCGAGGGAAAGCGGGTGAAGGATGGTGAGGTCGCCTTCCGCGCTGGGGACCACTTTGCTAAGGTTCTGCGCAACGAGAATGCTGGGGCCCATGGAGAATCCGATGCGAATGTGGTGGTTGAGTGCCGGTCTGGCCCTGTGTTGCCTGGCCCAGGGCGCGGCGGCGGGAACGGTGCTGGTTGTCGGCGATAGTATCAGCGCCGGTTTTGGCCTGGATACCCGCCAGGGATGGGTCACGCTCCTGGAAAAGCGCCTGAAGGACGAGGGTTTTACCGACCGCGTGGTCAATGCCTCGATCAGTGGCGACACCAGCGCAGGTGGCCAGGCGCGGCTGCCGGCGCTGCTTGCAGCGCACAAGCCTGATCTGGTGGTGCTGGAGCTGGGCGGGAACGATGGGCTGCGTGGGCAACCGCCACAACAATTGCAACAAAATCTTGCCTCGATGATCGATCGCTCCCGTGAGGCCGGCGCCAAGGTGGTGTTGCTCGGGATGCGGCTGCCGCCGAATTATGGCGCGCGCTATACCACCGCGTTCGCCCAGGTCTATGAGCAGTTGGCGAACGAAAAGAAGGTGGCCTTGGTGCCGTTCTTTCTGGAGGGCATAGGTGGGGTAGCGGAGATGATGCAGGCCGACGGCATCCATCCGGCCCAAGGCGCCCAGCAGCGCCTGCTGGAGAATGCCTGGCCGACGATAAAACCCTTGCTCTGACGCTTTTATCGGGGGCCGCTTTCGGCTAATGTTGCGCCCCCCGTTTCGAGTGCCCCCAATGCCACGCCCCGCCTGGTCCCTGTATGCCTATCAACTGATCGAGCCCGACGAGCAGCTCGACCTGTTCGCCTGCCAGGAAGTCCGTGTCCATCTCGCCGCTCGCCAGCTCGAACTGGGTGCTCCGGTCGACCGCACCTTGTGTGGCGGCTTGCTGCCGGCGCAGCCGCGCTGGTCGTCGGTCGAGCGCGTGGTCTATCGCGACGAACGCCTGTGCCCGCTGTGCCGGGCCATCCTCGATGCCCAGCGCCGGGGTACACGCCCGGTGTGGCCGGAGCTCTGAGCTCACCTTTCATCATTTGTAACCCTTGCAACGCCTGCCGATGCCTCCCGCTTGAATCCGGGCGGGTGTACAATCGAATGTCTTGAACCCTCTTTCGAAGGATTTACCGGATGTTGCCGCGCTTTCCCGCCGTCACCCGTTGCCTGTCCCTGGCCGCCTTGCTGCTGACCGGTCCTGCCGTCGCGCTGGAGCTGCCATTGCCACCGCCCGGCGAAGACGTCGTCGGCCAGGTCCGGACGATCAAGGCCAAGTACGAAGACACCTTCGCCGACATCGGTACGGCCAACGACCTGGGCTACCTGGAGATGATCGCCGCGAACCCGGGCGTCGATCCCTGGTTGCCGGGGGCTGGCACCGAGATCATCCTGCCGACCCGTTACGTCCTGCCACCCGGGCCGCGCGAGGGGATCGTCATCAACCTGGCCGAGTACCGCCTGTACTACTACCCGAAAGGCGAGAACGTGGTGCACACCTTCCCGCTGGGGATCGGCCGTGAAGGCTGGGGCTCACCGATCGCGATCACCAAGATCACCGCCAAGACACCGAACCCGACCTGGACGCCGCCGGCCTCGATTCGCGCTGAACACGCCGCTGACGGCGATATCCTGCCTGCTGTCGTGCCGGCCGGCCCGGACAACCCGCTGGGTCCGTTCAAGTTCACCCTGGGCCTGCCGGGCTACCTGATCCACGGTTCGAACAAGAAGTTCGGCATCGGCATGCGCACCAGCCACGGCTGCTTCCGCATGCTCAACAACAACGTGGTGGCGCTCTCCAAGATGGTACCGGTGGGCACCCCGGTGCGGATCATCAACGAGCCTTACAAGTTCGGCGTGAGTGGTGGCAAGGTCTATCTCGAGGCACACACGCCGTTGGACGACCATGGCAACCCGTCGGTGGTCGACAAGCACACGGCCGTCATCAATGCACTGCTCAAGCGTGAAGACTTGACCAACAACCTGCGTATGAACTGGGACATGGTTCGTGACGTGGTGGCCGCCGAGGATGGCATGCCGGTCGAGATCGCCGTGCCGGTCAATGGGCAAGGCGCTGCGCCGATGGTGTCGAGCATCCCGCCAGAGCTGCAGTAAGCCCTTGCCTGCTTGAACCGAAAGGCCTGCCATCGTGCAGGCCTTTTCGTTTTTTGGGAGGCGGGAGGCGAGGTGAGAGAGGTCTTTTTTCGGGCAATAAAAAAGCCGGCCCACAAGTGGGCCGGCTCCATAACAATCCGTGAGGATTATTACTTGCGGCTGGCTTTGTCCAGCATACGCAGAGCGCGCTCGTTGGCTTCGTCAGCGGTCTGCTGAGCCTTCTGAGCGGCTGCCAGAGCGTCGTCAGCCTTACGGTAGGCTTCGTCGGCACGGGCTTGAGCGCGAGCTGCTGCGTCTTCAGTCGCAGTCAGACGAGCTTCGGTTTCTTTGGATACGCTGCTGCAACCGGTAGCCAGAACTGCGGCCAGAGCCAGAGCAGAGAATTTCAGAACGTTGTTCATCGTGTTCCCCTTCAAGGACTTTCTATTAAATAGCCATCTCTCGGAAAAGAGAAACTGGCCGGCGTACATAGTACCCATTACTTGTAGTAAGTAAACTGACAGAGCGCAAGAACTGCAAAAAAAATGTTGCCACGGGCCGCGTGTGACGGGGTTTGTAAAGAAAGTGTGAAGACCCCGCAAATCGGACGCAAGCGGTTGTACCAAGGAAACTTTTTGTTGAACTAAGGGTGACTTTCACGGTCCTCAAACGTCTTACCCCGTAGAACATCCGGCAGGCTGTTTGGTGTCGACCGGCACCGGCGGCCCAACCCGCTTGCATGGAATTTTTAGCCATGTGCACCTTGAGCAATCCCGCGTTGCACGCCTACTATTTGGGTGTCCCGGGCGTCGAACGATTGCTGATGGACCACGGTCCAAGGGGCATGAGTGGCGTTGAGGTTCCTCCGCCGGATAAACCATCGGTCAAGGCAAAGGTCTGCCAAAAGACCTGCGAGGAGTAGTGATGAGTGACGCGCTGACCATCCACCATGACCAGGCCGGTCATCAGTTCGAGACCAACGTGGACGGTCATCGTGCCTACCTGACGTACATGGATCTGGGCAAGCAGACGCTGGACATCTATCGCACCTTCGTCCCCAACGCCCTGCGTGGTCGTGGCATCGCCGCCGCCTTGACTGAAAAGGCCCTGGAGTACGCCGAACAAATGGGCTACACCGTGATTCCATCATGCTCTTACGTCGAGCGTTACATGGAGCGCCAGCAGCGCCACTCGACCAAGGCCTGAATCGACACCGCACCAACGAAAAAAACCCCG
>NZ_JABWRO010000114.1:0-18417 GCF_014268985.1 Pseudomonas sp. RW10S2
GGGGGGGCTGCTTTGCAGCCCCGCTGTTTCAGGGCCTTACGCGCGACCGTCGCGGTCACGCCAGCCGAGCAGGTACAGCACGCCATCGAGGCCCAGCGTGGAAATCGCCTGTTTGGCCGACTGACGCACCAGCGGCTTGGCGCGGAAGGCCACGCCCAGGCCGGCCAGCGACAGCATCGGCAGGTCGTTGGCGCCATCGCCCACGGCGATGGTCTGCTCCAGTTGCAATCCTTCCTTGTGCGCCAGCTCCTTCAGCAGGTCGGCCTTGCGCTGGGCATCGACAATCGGCTCGACCGCCACGCCCGTCACCTTGCCATCCACCACTTCCAGCTCATTGGCGAACACATAGTCGATGCCAAGGCGTGCCTGCACCTGCTTGGCGAAGTAGGAAAAACCGCCGGAGAGGATCGCAGTCTTGTAACCCAGGCGCTTGAGCTCGGCAAACAGGTGTTCGGCACCTTCGGTCAGGCGTAGCGACGCGCCGATTTCGTCCAGCACGCCGACGTCCAGGCCCTTGAGCAGCGCCATGCGCTCCTTGAAGCTGGCACGGAAATCCAACTCGCCACGCATGGCGCGCTCAGTGATCGCCGACACCTGCTCGCCGACACCGGCAGCCTTGGCCAGCTCGTCGATCACCTCGGCCTCGATCAGCGTCGAATCCATGTCGAACACCGCCAGGCGGCGATTGCGACGGAACAGGTCATCCTGCTGGAAGGCGATGTCGACACCCAGCTCGGCCGACAATGCGAAGAAATCGGTGCGCAGGGCCTGGGCGTCGGTCGGTTCACCACGCACCGAGATTTCCAGGCAGGCGCGACTCTTGTCGGTGGCGGCGTCGAGCGCCACACGTGCCGACAGGCGCTCGATACGTTCGATGGTCAGGCCATATCGGCTGATGACCGCACTCACCCGCTGCAGTTGCTCAGGCGTGACCTTGCGGCTGAGCAGCGTGACGATGTGGCGATTATCGCCATGGCCGTCCACCCATTGCTGGTAGTCTGCCTCGGAGATCGGCGTGTAGCGCGCCTGCAGGTTCAGCTCATGGGCCTTGGACTGCACCCCCTGCAGCAAGCCGGTGGCGACTTCGTTGTCGGGAATATCGACCAGAATGCCGAACGACAGCGTGCCATGCATGACCGCAAGACCGATGTCGAGGATGTTCACACCGCCCTGGAGCAGGACGCCGGTGATGGCCGCAGTGAGACCCGGACGGTCTTCACCAGTGATGTTGATCAGGACGATTTCGCGCAAGACCGGGCTCCAACTCGATGAAAAATGCGCATTCTACCCACTTTCCATGACCATCGGGCGCCATCGATACTTTGCCGACAAAACGCGGGTCGCTATACTGCCCAGCATCTATTCCGCCATAAAGAGCCGCGCTCTGTGAACCGGCCCACGCCTGTCAAAACCGACAACTTCTTTCTGATGATCTTCCGAGCCCTGCGCCAGCGTCGTATTCCCCTGGCATTGCGCATCGCCAGCCACAACATCTTCCTGGTGGCGCTGGCTCTGGTGATCTATGCCTGCGTGATGGGCCTGCAGTTCAAGCAGGCCATGCACGAGCAGGCCGATGCCGTCGGCCAGAGCCTGACCGTGCAGACCGCGACCTCGGCTACCGAGCTGCTGGTGTCCAACGACATCCTCAGCCTCAACGTGCTGCTGGGCAACCTGGTGAAGAACCCGCTGGTGGCCCACGCGGCGATCTACAGCGTCGACAACCGCATCCTCGCCGAGGCCGGGCAACGGCCGAAGAACAGCCTGCTGGGCGAGGCCGAAGGGGTCTACCAGACCAAGATCACCTTCCAGGACGTGACCGCCGGGCAACTGCGCATCAGCCTGGACATGAGCCAGTTCCAGCAACCCATGCTGATCAGCCTGCAGAGCATGGGTATTCTCGCGGCCATCCTGCTGGCGTTGGCGCTCACCCTCAGCCTGCGCCTGGGTCGCTTCATCTCGACGCCGCTGCTGCAACTGCGTGTCTGGCTGCGTGACCCGCACCCCTATACCCCGGCCATCGAGCGCCAGGACGAAATCGGCGATCTCGCTCGTCAGCTCCACGCCCGTCTGGCCCCGCCGCCACCGCCGGAGCCGGAAGAAGAGGAAGACGACGAGGATGATTTCGCCGACCTGCATGTCGAGGAGCCGCCACGCAAGGCCGCACCCAAGCCCGTAGCGGCCAGGGTGGCCGCCCAGGACGACGACGCAGACGACGACGCCTTTGCCGACCTGCTCGACGACACCGAGCACAGCCCCAAGGCGCTTGCCGCACCGGAATCTGACGAGCCGAACACCAGCGCCGTGCTCGCCGTGCAACTCGGCTCCCAGGAGCAACTGCGCCGTCTGCCACGCACGCGCCTGACCGAATTGCTGGAGCGCTATCGCGACTGCCTCGACCAGGCCGCGTCGCTGTACGAAGGTGAAGTGCACACCCTCGACGATGGCAGCACACTGCTGCTGTTCCACAGCCGTGACAGCGGCGAGGACTACCTCACCAATGCCATCTGCTGTGGCGAATTGCTGCGCGCCCTGGGCCACGCCCTGCAGATCGAGGTCGCCGACAGCGGTATCACCCTGCAGTTGCAGCTGGGCCTGGCGCTGGGTGAAGACCTGCTGGGCATGGATCAGGTCGAACTGCTGATGACCGAGAAGGCCCAGGATGCCCTGGCCCTGTCGCAACACAGCCGCAACCTGCTGCTGGTCGAGCGCCAGGTCAGCGACGACGCCCTGATCCGCCAGCGCGCGCGCATTCGCCCGATCGCCAGCCCTGAAGGCGCCTGCTGTGTCGAGCGACTGATGGAGCCCTACCCGTCGATGCTCGAGCGCCAGTTGGCGCGGATGCATGAGCGTCGGGCCTGAATGGCCTGATCCGCGGTGCGGTTGTAGAAGCGGCCCTGTGTCGCGAAAGGCCTGCAATCCGGCACCCACAAAAAAGCCCGCATCGCTGCGGGCTTTTTCGTGTCTGCTGAATCAGAACCGATAGACTTCCATATCGGTGCGGATCGGCGAAGCCATCGGAATCCTTGATTTCTCCGGCTCCTTCTTGACCTGAACTGGAGCCGCCGGCTTTTTCGGCGTTTCTTCAGCGACCGCTGGCTGGTTCGCCAGTGGCTTGACGGCAACGCTCAACTGCTCGACCAGCTTCTGCAGCAACTGCCCCTGGGCCTGGACCTGCGAGGCCTCGCTGCCCTCATGCTGTTGCTCGAGGTGGACTATACGGTTGTCGCGCACATGGCCACGACGGTCCAGCACGCGCCACTGGGCATCGAGGATCGCCGGCTGGTTGGCGCCCGAGTCCAGGCGGGTGATCGACAGCAGTACCTGCACATCCGGCGTGAAGCCGGCGCTGGCAGGTGCAAGCACGACACGCTGGCTGTCCAGGCGCCAGGCGAGCTGGCGCACCAGCAACTGGTCGATATCCGACGAAAGGCTGCCGGCCCAGCGACCGTCGGTCGCCGCAGTCAGGCTGCCATCGGCTTGGCGTTGCAGAAAGGTTTCACGTTGCAGGTAGTCGGCTACCGATACCGGACCTAGCACGACCGCCATGCCGGCAGCCTGCGAAGGCTGGCCGGGGTCGCCGCTGTCGAGTTGGTACAGGGCCACCGGCTGGTGCATGCTGCACCCGCTCAGACCCAGCAACCCCGTCATCAGCAGCGCAAATGGAAGGCGCAGAAATTTCATCATCCCATCCAAGCGGCCGCCGCCCGGCAACCGCAGTGATACTCATGTGGATTCCCGCGGGCACACGGCCACGCCGGCCCCGCAAGGGGTGTATCATCCGCGAAATAGTCGCCAGACTCCAGCATTTCCGCCCGGAACGACGCTGAAAACGCCGTTCCAGGCGAACCACCGGTTTACTCCGGGCGCTCTACCGCCATGCCGTCGACCCGCTGGAAACCACGTGGCAATTTGCTACCACGACGTCCGCGTTCGCCTTTGTAATGTTCAAGGTCATCCGGCTTCAGTGACAGGGTACGCTTGCCAGCCTGCAATACAAGCGTCGATCCCTCGGCGATCACCGCCAGATCGGTGACGAATTCCTCACGACTGGCCACGCGATCACCCGGTACGCCAATGATCTTGTTGCCCTTGCCTTTGCCCAGTTGCGGCAGGTCGGCAACCTTGAACACCAGCAGGCGACCTTCGGTGGTGACCGCCGCCAGCCAGTCCTGCTCACGATCGGCGACGGGCCGCGGCGTCATCACCTTGGCGCCATTGGGCAGGCTGAGCAGCCCTTTGCCCGCCTTGTTCTTGGCCTGCAGATCCTCGCCCTTGACCACGAAACCGTAGCCAGCATCGGATGCCACCACATACAGCGCATCATCGTCCGGCAGCAGCACGCACTCGAACGTGGCGCCCGGCGGCGGCGTCAGACGCCCGGTCAGCGGCTCGCCCTGGCCACGGGCCGATGGCAGGCTGTGGGCTGCCAGCGAATAGCTGCGCCCGGTGGAGTCGATAAGCACCGCGAATTGGTTGGAACGCCCCGCCGCTGCAGCCTTGAAGCCATCGCCGGCCTTGTACGAAAGGCCTGTGGCATCGATATCGTGGCCCTTGGCACAACGTACCCAGCCTTTTTCCGACAGCACAACGGTGACCGGCTCGGTCGGCATCAGCTCGTTTTCCGACAGAGCCTTGGCCTCGGCGCGCTCGACGATTGGCGAGCGGCGATCGTCGCCGTAAGTTTCGGCGTCCTTGATCAGTTCGCTGCGTACCAGCTTGCGCAGCTTCGTCTCGCTGCCCAGCAGGGCCTGCAGCTTGGCCTGCTCCTTGAGCAACTCGTCCTGCTCGCCACGGATCTTCATCTCTTCCAGGCGCGCCAGCTGACGCAGGCGGGTCTCGAGGATGTAGTCGGCCTGAATCTCGGTCAGCTCGAAGCGCTCGATCAGCGCCTGCTTGGGATGATCCTCGGTGCGGATGATGTGAATCACTTCATCCAGGTTGAGGAACGCTGTGAGCAAGCCATCGAGCAGGTGCAGGCGCTTCTCGACCTTGTCGAGGCGGAACTGCAGGCGGCGGCGTACGGTGCCGATGCGGAACTGCAGCCACTCCTGCAACAGCGTGCGCAGGTTCTTCAACTGAGGACGGCCATCGAGGCCGATGATGTTGACGTTGACCCGGTAGCTGTTTTCAAGATCGGTGGTGGCGAACAGATGCTGCATCAGTTCGTCGGCGTCCACACGGTTGGAGCGCGGAATGATAACGATGCGGCACGGGTTCTCGTGGTCCGACTCGTCACGCAGGTCGGCGACCATCGGCAGCTTCTTGTTCTGCATCTGCGCGGCGATCTGCTCCAGCACCTTGGCACCGGACACCTGATGCGGCAGAGCAGTGACCACGATGTCGCCGTCCTCGACACGGTACACCGCGCGCATGCGAATCGAGCCCTTGCCGGTTTCGTAGATCTTCTGGATCTCGGCCCGTGGCGTGACGATCTCGGCTTCGGTTGGGTAGTCAGGGCCCTGGATGTGCTCGCACAGCTGCTCGATGGTTGCCTTCGGCTCGTCGAGCAGGCGCACGCAGGCGCTGGCGACTTCACGCAGGTTGTGCGGCGGCACGTCGGTGGCCATGCCCACGGCGATGCCGGTGGTGCCGTTGAGCAGGATGTTCGGCAGGCGCGCTGGCAATACCTGCGGCTCCTGCAGGGTGCCGTCGAAGTTCGGCACCCAGTCGACGGTGCCCTGGCCCAGTTCGCTGAGCAGCACCTCGGAGTAGCGCGACAGCCGCGCCTCGGTGTAGCGCATGGCAGCGAACGACTTCGGATCGTCCGGCGCACCCCAGTTGCCCTGGCCGTCGACCAGCGTGTATCGGTAGCTGAACGGCTGCGCCATCAGCACCATGGCTTCATAGCACGCCGAATCGCCGTGGGGGTGGAACTTGCCGAGCACGTCGCCGACGGTACGCGCCGACTTCTTGTGCTTGGAATCGGCATCCAGCCCCAGTTCGCTCATGGCATAGACGATACGTCGCTGCACCGGCTTGAGGCCGTCGCCGATGTGCGGCAGGGCGCGATCCATGATCACGTACATGGAGTAGTTGAGGTAGGCCTGTTCGGTGAAGTCGGCCAGGGAACGGCGTTCGACGCCTTCGAGACTGTCCAGTAAGTCGCTCATGCGAGCCTCGTCATTTCAGGTTCTGGCGCAGCAGCATGGTGCCGCCGCGCTGAGTAAATTCAAGTTGTTTCAAAGCACTCATGCCGAGCAGCACCGTCTGTCCGTCCAGCCCGGGCACCACCAGGGCACGCACATCGCGCAGGCGGATATCGCCCAACTGCAGGCTGTCGAGCCGCGTGCGATAGCCCTCGGTGCGGCCATTGGCGGTGCTGAGCATCACCGGCGCGCCGCGCTGCAGCGCCAGATCACGGGCAAGTGCCTCGGGGATCGCCACATCGGTGGCACCGGTATCGAGCATGAAATGCACGACCTTGCCGTTGATCGCGCCATCGGCGACGAAGTGGCCCTGGCCATTGCCCAGCAGGCGCACCTCGACAAAGCCTTCGCCGCGCTCGGACTGCACGACACTGTTGGGGTTCTGCTGGCGCTCCTCCCACTGCCCGAAAAAGCGCGTGGCAAGAAACATCGCCGCCGCCCAGGCGAGGACCATCAGGACCCGGCCCGCCCGCTTGCCCGCTGGCTGGCTCAAGGCTCCGCGCTCCAGCCGCCCGCTGGCGCGGCAAAGCGCCAGACGATAGGGCGGGTTTCACCATCGGCACGGGTGCCGTTGTTGTTGTCCAGGCCGATCCAGGCGCCGTCCTTGTCGATCACCAGCGCTTCGGCCAGGCCGAACGGCTGGTCGTAGCGACGCGTGTCGACCAGGGCATCGGCGGCGAACGACCAGCAGCGCTCGACCGCTCCGGTGTCGGCATCACGCCGGCAAATGCGGAAGGCATTGCGCTCCAGGGTGAACAGCTTGCCGTCGAACAGTGCAAGGTCGGCGAAGTCCCGCGACAGTGCCCGCGAGCCGGGCATCTGTGACGGTTGCATCTCCACTCCGGCCTCGCTGAGTAGCACACAACTGCGTCCGCAGGTCCATACCGCTTGCTGGCGCTGCACGGCAATCAGCCCCCGACGCTCGCGCTCGGCAGCCAACCACAGGCGGTCACCGGCCGGATTGATGGCCAGGCCCTCGAACAAGGCATTGAAGTGCAACAGCATGCCGCTGGCACGGGCCTGGCGAACCATGGCCGGATCGATCCTCAGCCAGTTCGGCTCGCCCTCGACGGGCAATTGCAGCACCGCCGCATGTGCCTCGCTGACCACATAGAAGTTGCCCGCGCTGTCACAGGTGATGCCTTCGAAATCCAGCTCGCCGCCCCGAATGAACGATACCGCCCAGTTGCGTGACTTCAGCCCCCAGGGCAGCCCGCTCTCCGGCACTGGTGGCGGGGTGAAGGCCAGGGCCTCTGACCGCCACACACCTTCCTGCTGCTCCAGTCGGTAGATACGATCGTCGTCGCGGTCCGAGACACCCCACAGGGCGCCACGGCACAGGGCCAGGCCCGACAGGTTGCCGCCGCGCATGCCCTCGATCGGGTGCTCGGCGGTGAGCTTGAGCTCCGGCCAGTCGCTGGCGAAACTCGCCAAACTGGCCAGCGCGAGCAAGGCTGCGACAAGCAGACGAATCAAACCAGGACCTCGGCCAGGTTGCCTTTGGTCTCCAGCCAGTTCTTGCGATCGCCCGCACGCTTCTTGGCGAGCAGCATGTCCATGATCTCGGTGGTGCCGGCCAGGTCATCCAAGGTGAGCTGCACCAGGCGCCGAGTGTTCGGATCCATGGTCGTTTCGCGCAATTGTGGCGGGTTCATTTCGCCCAGGCCCTTGAATCGGGTGACCTGGGGCTTGCCGCGCTTCTTCTCGGCGACCAGACGGTCGAGAATGCCGTCGCGCTCGGCTTCGTCGAGGGCGTAGTAGATCTCCTTGCCCAGGTCGATACGGTACAGCGGCGGCATGGCCACATAGACGTGCCCGGCCTCGACCAGCGGACGGAAGTGCTGGACGAACAGCGCGCACAGCAGCGTGGCGATGTGCAAGCCGTCGGAGTCGGCGTCGGCGAGGATGCAGATCTTGCCGTAGCGCAGTTGCGACAGGTCGGTGGCACCTGGGTCTACGCCGATGGCCACGGCGATGTTGTGCACCTCCTGGCTGGCGAGCACTTCGCCGCCATCGACTTCCCAGGTGTTGAGGATCTTCCCGCGCAGGGGCAGGATCGCCTGGAACTCCTTGTCACGCGCTTGCTTGGCCGAACCACCTGCCGAGTCGCCCTCGACCAGGAACAGTTCGGCACGCATCGGGTCCTGCCCGGCGCAATCGGCCAGTTTGCCGGGCAATGCCGGCCCCTGGGTGATGCGCTTGCGCTCGACCTTCTTGCTCGCCTTGAGGCGACGGCCGGCGTTGCTGATCGCCAGCTCCGCCAGTTGCATGCCCAGCTCCGGGTGGGCGTTGAGCCACAGGCTGAAGGCATCCTTGACTACGCCAGAAACGAACGCCGCGGCCTCGCGAGACGACAGGCGCTCCTTGGTCTGGCCGGAGAACTGCGGCTCCTGCATTTTCATCGAGAGCACGAAGGTGATGCGCTCCCACACGTCCTCAGGCGCCAGCTTGACGCCACGCGGCAGCAGGTTGCGGAACTCGCAGAACTCGCGCATGGCATCGAGCAGGCCCTGGCGCAGGCCGTTGACGTGGGTGCCACCCTGGGCGGTGGGGATCAGGTTGACGTAGCTTTCCTGAACGCTGTCGCCGCCCTCGGGCAGCCACAGCAGCGCCCAATCAACAGCTTCTTTATTACCGGCCAGGCTGCCGCAGAACGGCTCGTCGGGCAGACGCTGGAATTCGCTGACCGAGTCGACCAGGTACGAGCGCAGCCCATCCTCGTAGTGCCACTCGACCTTCTCGCCGGTGCCCTTGTCCTCGAAGCTGATCGACAGCCCCGGGCACAGCACGGCCTTGGCCTTGAGCACGTGCTTGAGACGGCTGATGGAAAATTTGGCCGAATCGAAATACTTGGGATCGGGCGCGAAGTAGACGCTGGTACCGGTGTTGCGCTTGCCGACCGTGCCGATTACTTCCAGCTCGGTGGCCTTGAAACCATCGGCGAAGGTCATCTGGTATTCATTGCCGTCGCGCTTGACCCGCACGCGGACCTGGGTCGACAGGGCGTTGACCACCGAAATGCCCACGCCGTGCAGGCCGCCGGAGAACTGGTAGTTCTTGTTGGAAAACTTGCCGCCGGCGTGCAGCTTGGTAAGGATCAGCTCGACACCCGAGACGCCTTCTTCAGGGTGGATATCCACCGGCATGCCGCGACCATCGTCGCTGACTTCCAGCGAATGGTCGGCATGCAGCACGACCTGGATCGACCGGGCATGACCGGCGAGGGCTTCGTCGACGCTGTTGTCGATGACTTCCTGGGCCAGGTGGTTGGGCCGGCTGGTGTCGGTATACATGCCCGGCCGCTTGCGGACCGGGTCAAGGCCGGAGAGGACTTCGATGGCGTCTGCGTTATAGGCGCTAGCGCTGGGATTGGCCATGGGTTCTCGTCGTCAGTCTGGTGAGTGCAAAAAAGGTCAAAATACAGAAAAATCAAGCGCCGCATACTGCGCGCGGGCAATGCCGGCGAAGGCCAGCAGGGCCGGCAGGCGCTCGGCGAAACCCTGGAAACTGTGATCACCGCCCGCCTCGATACGCAGGGCGCAGGCCCGGTAATAACGTTCGGCATGGCGATAGTCCAGCGTTTCATCAGCAGTCTGCAACCACACCTGATAACGCGAGGCGTCCTGGGGCGGCGGCACCTCCAGTTCGGCCAGGGCCTGAACGTGGTCGAGGGTCAGTTCCCAGGTTTCCTCGCTGTAGTGATTGCGCTGCGTGCCGAGGTAGCCGTCGAAATGCTTGTGCGGGGTCACTGCCGGGTTGACCAGCAGGGCCTTGAGGCCATGGCGCTCGGCCAGGTGCGTGGCATAGTAGCCGCCGAGGGAGCTGCCGACCAGCAGCGGAGCACCGAGCTCGGCGATAGCCGTCTCGAGCTGGGCCATGGCCTGGCGCGGATGGTGATGCAGGGCCGGGACGCGCAGGTGGTCGCCCAGACCCAACTGCTGCATCACCGCTTCGAGCTGGCGCGCCTTGGCGGACAACGGCGAGCTGTTGAAGCCATGGATATAGAGGATGGAACCCGACATGCTGCCCCCGGAATCTGTGGCTTCGCGCCCGACGATGCGGGCACAGGGACGCGCAGTGTAGCGCGTTCGCCGGGTTTTGGCGCAAGGGTGGGATTTTCGCAACACAATCTTCAAATCCCACGGCTGCCGCGGTCTTTGCAAGAGCGGTAGCCTGTCAGTAACCCGGACTGTTGAAATCCAGGGTCACCACGAAATCCTTCGCCCGCTCGACGCCGGTTTCGAGCCGCCCGTCGGCATGCAGCCGCAGCCAGCGATACCCCGGCTGTTCTTCGCTGACCTTGAAGTCTTCGCTGTGCGCGGCGAACTGGATGCAGGTCGAGGGCGTGGCCAGCAAGCGAATACCGTCGCGGACCTCGTCCCACTCCTGATGGATGTGCCCCCACAGCAACGCCTTCACCTGTGGATAAGTCCGCAGACACTGCAGCAGCTCATCGGCATTGCGCAAGCCGATCGGCGCAATCCAGGCGCAGCCGATATCCACCGGCTGGTGGTGACAGCACACCAGGCAGTGGCGCTCACCCGCCGACGCCAAAGCCGCATCGAGGGCCGCCAGCTGGTCTTGTTCAAGAAACCCATGGGTGGCCCCCAGTACCGCCGAGTTGAGCATCACCACGCGCCAGGCGCCAATGTCGGTAACGGCATGGACCAGATCGGGCGCCACACGCGCCATGACCTCGGCCTCGTCATGGTTGCCCGGCAACCAACGGGTCGGCACGGCAAAACCGTCGGTCAGCTCGCGGAACGCCGCGTATGACTTCACGCTGGCGTCCTGGGACAGGTCACCGGTGCACAGCAACAGGTCGATGCGCGGCTGCTCGCGCCGCACCTGGCTCACCACGTGGCGCAGGCTGTCACGGGTGTTGAGGCCCAGCAAAGTGCCAGCCGGATCGGCGAACAGGTGGGCGTCGGTGAGCTGCACCACATGCACCGGAGCCTGCGCGGGAGGGGTTGGTGAATGCGACAACGGCCGTCTCCTTGATCGGATTCGGCACGATTATGGCCGCAGAAAGAGTTGGAGCAAATACTCGAAACCAACCGGCGTCACATTTCAACGCACGGTTTCGAACTCGTGGCCGCAGGCCAGGCAATGGCTCAGCCACTCACCGAGGAACAGGTTGAGCTGGGCCTTCTCGTCGGGCTGGTGCATGGCCGCGTTGGGATACGGGTAGATGCTGCGCAGACGCCGGGTGTGCTCGGCACTCACCACTTCGGCCATGCGTGCATCGTGATAGACCTGCACTTCGAGTTGCGGCACCGGCAGCCACGGCAGGCTGTGCTCCTGGCATACCCGCAGCGTGGTGGTGTAGGGGCAGGCCAGCACCACGTCGAGCACCAGCACGCCGAGCATCTGGTCGCCCTGGGTCATGCCGATGCGTCGCGAGCTTTGCGTGGTACGCATGTCCGGCAGCAGGCGCATCAGCCGCGCGTAGTTGGCCTCGCAGGCTGCCTGCAGGCCGACGAGATCGACCCGGTAGCGTTCGCGCAGCAGGTTCACTTCCACATCCCCCGGACTTCGTCACGGTTCAGCGCCAGCCACTGCAGGGCGATGATGCTTGCCGCGTTGGCGATGCGTCCGTCACGTACTGCCTGCAACGCATCCTCGAACGACCAGACACGCACGCGGATGTCCTCGCCCTCTTCCTCCAGCCCGTGCAGGCCACCGGCACCCTCGCTGCTGCAACGCCCGAGAAACAGATGAACAAACTCGTCACTGCCACCAGGCGACGGGAAGTAACGGGTCATCGGCCACAGCGCGCAGAAGCTCAAGCCTGCCTCTTCTTCGGCTTCGCGGTGGGCGACTTCCTCAGGTTGCTCATCCTTGTCGATCAGCCCGGCGACCAGTTCGATCAGCCAGGGATTGTCGGTCTTGTCCAGCGCACCGACACGGAACTGCTCGATCAGCACCACTTCGTCACGCAGCGGATCGTAGGGCAGCACGCAGACGGCGTCGTGGCGCACGAACAGCTCGCGGCTGATCTCGCGCCCCATGCCACCGGCGAACAGTTCATGGCGCAGGCGCACCTTGTCGAGCTTGTAGAAGCCCTGGAAGCAATTGGCCCGTTCGACGATCTCGACCGCCCTGGGCACCGAATTCAAGGTGTCTGACATGGAATTCCTCGTTACATCAACGACTGCGTCGCGCCATCCTACTCTGCGTGCCGCCAGCTTTCATCCCTTTCCGGCGACCGGGACAGGCTGTTCTCACTCTGTTAGCTTAGTGGCGAACCGAAGGCCCTGCCGACGGTCCAAGGCCGATCATCCATGTTCTGCAAGGATCACCATGACGCTCGTCAAACTGACTACCGTCGCCCTGCTGGCGTTGACCCTCGGCGCCTGCCAGAGCTTGTTCACGCCCAACTATCGCGCACCGCTCGAGGTCAAGCGCGACGCCTGGGAGCACGTCAAACCCGGTTGCAGCGAGCGCGATTGCCCGCTGGTGAACATCGACACCGTACACTTCCCGGCGCTGCCCAAGCTCGATGCCATCGTCGAGCGTCGCTTGCTGCAACTGACCGAAGACAACCAGCGCGGCACCGCACCCACCACGCTGCAGCAGTACGAGCAGCAATACCTGGCCAGCGCGCAAGCGCGCAACAGCAGCTACCTGCAGGCCAAGGTACGCGAGCAGCATGACGGACTGGTGATCGTCGAGCTGTCCAGTTACCTGGACAGCGGCGGCGCCCACGGCATGCCAGGGCGGGCCTTCATCAACTATTCACGCAAGCAGGACAAGGTCCTCACGCTGCAGGACATGCTGGTGCCCGGCCAGGAGGAGACCTTCTGGAAGACCGTCGAGGAGTCGCACCGCGCCTGGCTGATCAGCACCGGCATGGACAAGGACGCCGAGTTCGTGAAGACCTGGCCATTCAAGCGCTCGCCGCACATCGCCCTGACGTACGGCGCGGTGGTGGTGAAGTATGAGGTCTACGCGATCGCGCCCTATTCCATGGGCCACGTCGAACTGAAGATCCCTTATCCGCGCCTGAACGGCGTCATCAAGCCCGAACTGTTTCCCGGCCGCGGATAGCACGCAGCACCCCATATAGGCCACCTGCCAGCAGCAAGGCTGGCAGGGTCGCGCCCAGCTCCGGCGCCTTGTTCGCCAGCAGGTGGTAGACCATCACCCCCGCCAGCCAGGCCAGCAGCGCCGGCCAATGCAGCCCCGGCACCTGCTGCGGCATGCGGCGACGGCGGATCACGAAGTGATCCATCAGCACCACGCCGAACAGCGGCGCGAACACCGAACCGATCAGCAGCAGGAAGTTCTGGTACTGGGCCAGCGGCGCCAGCAACGCGATCAGGGTGCACAGCAGGCCGATCGCCAGCGCCAGGTGCTCCACCTTGAGCTTTACCAACAAGCCTGTGGACACTGCCGCCGAATGAATGTCGGCGAAGGCGTTTTCCGACTCGTCCAGCAGGATCAGCAACAGCGGGATACCAAGCCCGGCGCCAGCCAGGGCCAGCAGCAGGGCATTCACCTCACCGCTCGGGGCGAACGCCAGGGTGTAGGCCACGCCCAGGCTCATCAGCCAGGCGTTGCCGATGAAAAAGCCCAGCGCGGTGCCACCGAAGACTCGGCTGGCACGCTTGCCGAAACGCGAGTAGTCGGCGATCAGCGGCAGCCACGACAGCGGCATGGCGATGACGATATCGAAGCCCACCGCCAGTGACAGCGAGCCATCGCCGGGGCGACGCCAGAGGTCGGCAAGATCGGCCTTGGCGAACAGGTTCCAGGTCAGCCACAGGCAGGCACCGAGCAACAGCCAGATCCCCCACTTGCGCAGCACCTTGCGCACGAAGGCCAGCGGCCCGCTGACGGCGAGCAGGGTTGCCAGTGCGCCGAAGCACAGGGTCCAGAGCAGCGGGCTGTTCCAGGCACTGCCTTCGCCGAAGGTGCGTGCGCCCAGCAGGCTGGCGGCGTCACGCATGACAATGATCTCGAACGATCCCCACCCGACCAGCTGCAGCAGGTTGAGCAGTGCCGGCAGGCGCGCGCCATGGCGCCCCAGCGACAGGCGCAGACCGGCCATCGCAGAGAGGCCGGTATCACTGCCGGTCACCCCGACCGCTGCCAGCAACAGCACCCCGACCGCAGTCCCGAGCACGATCGCCAGCACCGAGCCCGCCAGGCCCAGGCCCGGCGCCAGCAAGGCGCCGACCTGCAGCACCATCAGGCCGATGCCGAGGGAAAACCACAGCGAGAACAGGTCGCGGGCGCCGAACAGGCGCTGGCTGGAAGGGACCGGGTGATCGGGGGAGAAATGGCTGGGGGTGGTCATTGGAAGGGTCGCCAAAGGAGTTGGGGTCTGTGGTGAAGTCTCCGGCCCTTTCGCGGGCAAGCCCGCTCCCAAAAACCTGTAGGAGCGGGCTTGCCCGCGAAAGCGCCAGAGGCCTCGATACAAATGCAACGGCAGAGTGGCTCACCACCACCCTGCCGGCATCACTTACACCTTGTGATAAAGCTGGCTGCCTTCCTGGCGGAAGCGCTCGGCCTGCTCGCGCATGCCTTGCTCGGCAGTCACATCCACGGTCTCGATCTTGGCCGCGTACTCACGCACTTCCTGGGTGATCTTCATCGAACAGAACTTCGGCCCGCACATCGAGCAGAAGTGCGCAACCTTGGCCGACTCCTTGGGCAGGGTCTCGTCGTGGAACGAGCGGGCGGTGTCCGGGTCCAGGCCGAGGTTGAACTGGTCTTCCCAGCGGAACTCGAAGCGCGCCTTGGACAATGCGTTGTCGCGGATCTGCGCGCCCGGGTGGCCCTTGGCAAGGTCGGCGGCGTGCGCGGCGATCTTGTAGGTGATGATGCCGGTCTTGACGTCATCCTTGTTCGGCAGACCCAAGTGCTCCTTGGGCGTGACGTAGCAGAGCATGGCGCAGCCGAACCAGCCGATCATCGCCGCACCGATACCGGAGGTGATGTGATCGTAGCCCGGAGCGATGTCGGTGGTCAGCGGGCCGAGGGTGTAGAACGGCGCCTCGTCGCAGCACTCGAGCTGCTTGTCCATGTTCTCCTTGATCAACTGCATCGGCACGTGGCCTGGGCCTTCGATCATGCACTGCACGTCGTGCTTCCAGGCGATCTTGGTCAGCTCGCCGAGGGTTTCCAGCTCACCGAACTGGGCCGCGTCGTTGGCGTCGGCGATCGAGCCCGGACGCAGGCCATCGCCCAGCGAGAAGCTGACGTCGTAGGCCTTCATGATTTCGCAGATCTCGTCGAAATGCGTATAGAGGAAGTTCTCCTTGTGATGCGCCAGGCACCACTTGGCCATGATCGAACCGCCACGGCTGACAATCCCGGTGACACGCTTGGCCGTCAGCGGCACATAGCGCAGCAACACGCCAGCATGGATGGTGAAGTAGTCCACGCCCTGCTCGGCCTGCTCGATCAGGGTGTCGCGGAACAGCTCCCAGGTCAGGTCTTCGGCAACGCCGTTGACTTTTTCCAGGGCCTGGTAGATCGGCACGGTGCCGATCGGGACCGGCGAGTTGCGAATGATCCACTCGCGGGTCTCGTGGATGTGCTTGCCGGTGGACAGGTCCATGACCGTGTCCGAACCCCAACGGATACCCCAGGTCAGCTTGGCCACTTCTTCCTCGATCGAGGAACCCAGGGCGCTGTTGCCGATGTTGCCGTTGATCTTCACCAGGAAGTTGCGGCCGATGATCATCGGCTCGAGTTCGGTGTGGTTGATGTTGGCAGGGATGATCGCGCGACCGCGGGCGATCTCTTCACGCACGAACTCGGGGGTGATCTCCTTCGGGATGCTGGCACCGAAGCTGTGCCCGGCGTGCTGCTGGTCGAGCAGGCCGGCAGCGCGCGCCTCCTGCAGCTTCATGTTCTCGCGGATGGCGACGTATTCCATCTCGGCGGTGATGATGCCCTGGCGCGCGTAGTGCATCTGCGAGACGTTGGCGCCGGCCTTGGCGCGGCGCGGATTGCGTACGTGGGCGAAGCGCAGCTTGGCGAGTTCGGCGTCGTTCAGCCGCTGCTGGCCGAAATTAGAGCTCAGGCCTTCCAGGCGCTCGGTGTCGCCACGTGCGTCGATCCAGGCCGAGCGCACATCGCCCAGGCCCTTGCGCACATCGATGATGACGTTGGGGTCGGTGTAGGGGCCGGAAGTGTCATAGACCAGCACCGGGGCGTTCTTCTCGCCGCCGAAGTCGGTAGGGGTGTCGTGCAGGCTGATCTCGCGCATCGGCACGCGGATGTCCGGGCGCGAGCCCTGGACGTAGACCTTGCGCGAATTGGGCAGGGGTTGCACGGACTGCTGGTCGACTTTGGCCGACTCGCTCAGGCTGATCGCTTTTTCTTGTTTACTCATCACAGGCTCTCCAGACAGCTTCCTAGCGGGCGGAATGTCGGGGAGAACCTGAAAGGCGCGGACGCACCCCTTGGATGGAGTGCAGTGCCGGATACATGGGGGTGCCTTTGGCTGCATGACAGCGCTGACATTCCCGGACCTGGCACAAGAGGCTCCCCGGGAAGGCGAGCAATCTTGTTCCCTACGCAGGCGCTAACCTGATCAGGTTCAACGGGATCCGGAAACTCTCCGATCTCAGCCTTCGATTCAAGGCACCCCGACAAGAACGTGCGCAGTCTAGACTGGAGTGGTCGGCAAAGCCAAGCCCGTAAATGCACGGGAGACGAAAGGCGCAACAGGCGGATTGTTGCCGACGGCGCGCGGCACTACACTGGCGCATCGCACGATACTCAACAGTTCAGAAATTCAATTTCGTACAAGGATTGCCCTATGCTGCGCAAACTTTCACTGGCGATTGCCGTGTCTTGTGCGTCCAACGGAGTGGTCTGGGCAGCGGATGTGCCCACGACGGTGAAGACCGACCTGGTCAGCGTCTACCAGGAAGCGGTGAACAACAACGCCGACCTCGCCGCCGCCCGCGCCGACTACGGCGCCCGCCGCGAAGTGGTGCCCCAGGCCAGGGCAGGCCTGCTGCCCAATCTGTCCGCCGGTGCAGAAATGATGAACACCCGCACCAAGCTGGACGAACCCTCGATCACCTCCAACCGCAGCGGTAACTCCTGGAGTGCCACGCTGTCGCAGCCGATCTTCCGTGCCGACCGCTGGTTCCAGCTGCAGGCCGCCGAGGCGGTCAACGAGCAAGCGGCGCTGGAGCTGTCGGCCACCGAGCAGAACCTGATCCTGCAAACGGCCGAAAACTACTTCGCTGTCTTGCGCGCGCAGGACAACCTGGCCTCGACCAAGGCCGAGGAAGCAGCATTCAAGCGCCAGCTCGACCAATCCAACGAGCGTTTCGACGTCGGGCTCTCCGACAAGACCGACGTACTGCAATCCCAGGCCAGCTACGACACCGCCCGTGCCAACCGGATCATCGCCGAGCGCCAGGTGCAGGACGCGTTCGAGGCGCTGGTGACCCTGACCAACCGTGAGTACGGATCGCTGCAGGGTGTGGTCCACAGCCTGCCGGTGCAGGTGCCGGCGCCCAACGACGCCAAGGCCTGGGTGGAGACCGCCGCACGGCAGAACCTCAACCTGCTGGCGACCAACCACGCCGTCGATGCCGCCGAGGAAACCTTGCGCCAGCGCAAGGCCGGCCACGCCCCGACCCTCGATGCCGTGGCGCGCTACCAGAAAGGCGACAACGACAACCTCGGCTTCACCAACCCTGCGCCACAACCCGGCGTGCGCTACGGCGGTGATGTGGAGCAGACCAGCATTGGCCTGCAACTGAACATCCCGATCTACAGCGGTGGGCTGACCAGCTCGCAGGTGCGTGAAGCCTATGCCCGCCTGAGCCAAAGCGAACAGCAGCGCGAAAGCCTGCGCCGCCAGGTGGTGGAGAACACCCGCAACCTGCACCGCGCGGTGAATACCGATGTGGAGCAGGTGCAGGCCCGCAAGCAGTCGATCATCTCCAACCAGAGCGCCCTGGAAGCTACCGAGATCGGCTATCAGGTCGGAACCCGCAACATCGTCGATGTGCTCGACGCCCAGCGTCAGCTCTACACTTCGGTGCGCGACTACAACAACAGCCGCTACGACTACATCCTCGACAACCTGCGCCTCAAACAGGCCGCTGGCACCCTGAGCCCGCAAGATTTGCAGGACCTGGGGCGCTACCTGAAAGCCGACTACAACCCGGACAAGGACTTCCTGCCACCGGATCTGGCTGCGGCAGCGGCGAAGAACTTCGAACGGCGACCCTGAACCAGACCCCAACGCACTTCAAGAGAGCGGCCTGCACGTGCGCCCCACGTGCAGGCC